>CANNIS010000006.1 GCA_947505035.1 Sphingobacteriales bacterium | reverse complement strand
TCAGCTATTTTTTTTTTACCTCCGACGTTGCTGTAGGAAGTTGACTTAAATTAATAGCGGCGTTGATGTGGCACATTTTCATCAAAGCCAATTCGACATGGAGCCTTTGGTTCTTGCTTTGTTTATAATGAATGTCACATTGATTGGCAATGTTGAGTGCAGTTAACAAAAGAGATGCGCTGCAATCGCTTGCTTGCTTTAAGTATTTTTGTTTGATGCTTTCGGTTACCTTCAACAAAACAACTGTTTGAGCATCGTTACAAACCAATAAATTTCTAAAGTGTTCGCTTAAGCCAATGATGAAATTATTTCCATCAAAACCATTATTCAGAATTTCATCGAAAGTTAATAAAATTGTGCGCATGTCTTCCGATCTTATCGCATCTGCAATCTTGAAATAATAATCGTAATCTAAAATGTTTAAATTATCAATTACCGATTTATAGCTTAAATTATTTCCAGCAAAAGAAACCAGTTGATCAAACATAGAGAGCGCATCGCGCAAAGCGCCATCCGCTTTCTGCGCAATAATATGTAAGGCTTCTGGCTCGGTAGAAATGTTTTCACTTTTAGCAATAAAAGCTAAATGAGTAGCAATGTCTTCTACTTGAATTCTATTGAAATCAAAAATTTGACAACGCGATAATATGGTTGGAATAATTTTGTGTTTTTCGGTAGTTGCTAAAATAAAAATAGCATATGGAGGAGGTTCTTCTAATGTTTTTAAGAATGCATTAAAGGCACTTGTCGAAAGCATGTGCACCTCATCAATAATATAAATTTTATACCTGCCAGATGGTGGCGCAAATCGAACTTGTTCTACTAAACTCCTAATGTCATCGACCGAGTTATTAGATGCTGCATCTAATTCGTGAACATTTAAAGAATTTCCATTTTTAAAAGAGATACATGATTCACATACATCGCAAGCCTCCATGGTTGGCGTTGGACTTAAGCAATTAATTGTTTTGGCTAGGATTCTAGCACAAGTTGTTTTACCAACACCTCTTGGTCCACAAAATAAAAATGCTTGTGCCAGGTGATTGTTTTTAATGGCATTTTTTAAAGTATTGGTAATATGGGCTTGTCCAACTACCGTGTCAAAGGTTGCTGGCCTATATTTTCTAGCCGATACAATAAAATTATCCATTGGCGCTAAATTAGGTATTTTTTCTGATTTTGAAATGCTTTGCGGCGGGCAAAGCTAGAAATCAATTAGCTAAGAAGTATTTACTTGAATGATAGCCTATTAAAATCTTTCCATCCAAAAATTAAAAATCAAAGAACGAATTCGTATTATTGCAAAAACGTAAAAACCATGGCATTCGAATTCCATAGCGATTGGGTAACTTATTTCAAGCAACAATACGAGAACTCTAAAAACTTTGTATTGCCTTTTATTGCTGCTAATAAAAATATTGGTCCAGCAACTAAAGTAATGGAAATAGGCTGTGGCGAAGGCGGCGTTTTAAAAGCCTTTACCGATTTGGGTTGCCATGTGGTAGGTGTAGATTTAAGCCCGGCTCGTGTAAAAATGGCCGAAGCCTTTATGGAATCCGAAATCAAATCAGGTTTGGCTAAATTTATCGCTAAAAATATTTACGACGTTGATTTTCAGCAAGATTTTGCTGGGTATTTCGATGTCATCATATTAAAAGACTCGATCGAACATATTCCAGAGCAAGAAAAAATAATTGCCCAATTACATAAATATGTGGCAAAAGACGGAGTTATCTTTTTCGGATTTCCACCATGGTATATGCCATTTGGTGGTCATCAGCAAATTGCCAAACATAAATTGCTAAGCAAATTACCCTATTATCATTTATTGCCAGTTTGGTTGTATAAGCCCTTATTAGAGGCTTTTGGAGAACCAGAACCGGTAATAACAGAATTATTAGAAATCAAAGAAACGGGTATTTCTATCGAGCGATTTGAGCGAATTTGTAAAAAAACAGGATTCGAAATTGTGGCTAAGGATCATTACCTGATTAACCCCATTTATCGCTATAAATTCAATTTATCACCTAAAAAACAGGTAAAATTGATTCAAAACATACCTTTTTTGCGTAATTTCCTTACCACTTGCGTTTATTACTTGATAAGCCCTAAGCAAAAATAAGCCCTCCATATTCAGATTTATAGCTAAATAATTTTGCTTTTTCTATAGTAAAAGGCTATATTTGCAACCCGCAAAAAGCGGAAATAACTAACAATTTTAAACAAAAAGCAAAGTAACACAATGAGAAATTACGAAACGTTAATCGTTGTGACCCCGTTGTTGTCTGAAGAATTGTTGAAAGAGGTGCATGCCAAATTCAATAAAATCTTAACAGATAACGGTGCCGAAATTGTCCATGAAGACAATTGGGGTCTGAAAAAACTAGCTTATCCGATCCAAAAGAAGACAACTGGCTTCTACAAGGTTACGGAATTCAAAGCTAATGGAGAATTAATCAACAAATTGGAAATCGAGTACAAGAGAGATGAGCGCATCATGCGTTTCTTGACTGTAGCACTTGACAAACACGCAGCGTCATACAATGATCGTAAGCGTAATGGTCAATTGGCTCCATTACCCAAAAGAGTTAAAGCAGAGGAGGCAAAATAATGGCTAGAGATAAAATAACATACGTTACCGCTGCCAAAGTAGAGGATAACCGCAAGAAATACTGTCGTTTTAAGAAAAACGGAATCAAGTATATCGATTACAAGGATGCAAACTTCTTGTTGAAGTTCATTAATGATCAAGGTAAAATTTTACCTCGTCGTTTAACAGGTACATCTTTAAAATACCAACGTAAAGTGGCACAAGCTGTAAAGCGTGCACGTCACATTGGTATTTTACCATATGTAGCAGATTCATTAAAATAAGGAGGAAGACGACATGGAAGTAATTTTAAAGCAAGATGTTAAGAGCCTTGGATACAAGGACGATATCGTTAAAGTAAAAAATGGTTATGGTCGTAACTTTTTAATCCCACAAGGATTTGCAGTTATTGCGAATGAGCCAAACCGTAAAATGCACACGGAATATTTAAAACAAACGCAATTCAAACAAGATAGAATTAAAAATCTTGCTACTGATATGGCGGAAGGATTAAAAGCAATCACTGTTAAAATTGGTGCTAAAGCTGGAGAGTCTGGTAAAATATTTGGTGCAGTAAATACGATTCAATTTGCAGAAGAGTTGAAGAAATTAGGATTCGAAGTAGATCGCAAGCGCATTACATTTGAAACAGATGTAAAGTTTGTAGGTTCTTACATCGCTAACTTAAATCTTCACAAAGAGGTAAAAATTCAAGTACCTTTTGAAGTAGTTGCAGAATAATTGAAAATAAAAAATTAAAAAAGCCTCAAGATTTCTTGAGGCTTTTTTTTATTTTAAATATTCAGGGTTACCTACATAACGCATGGCTCTTAATATTCTGTATTGCCTTCGTTGAATATAGGCGTTAGGATTTGCAGGTGTCCACCTAATAGGATTCGGTAACACCGCAGCTACAAGTGCCGACTCACGCTTGCTTAAATCTTTAGCAGGCTTTCGGAAATATTTTTTAGATGCAGCCTCTGCGCCATAAATACCATCACCCATTTCTATTTCATTCAAATAGATTTCCATGATTCTTTTTTTCGACCAAGTTATTTCTATTAAAATAGTAAAGTATGCTTCGAGTCCTTTTCTAATATAAGAACGACCCGGCCATAGAAAAACATTTTTGGCAACTTGTTGTGAAATGGTAGAACCACCCTTTACTTTTTTACTTTTTTGATTGTGCTGGTAGGCTTTTTGTAAAGCTTCTATATCAAAGCCCCAATGCTCATTAAAGTGTTGGTCTTCGGAGGCAATTACCGCGCGTACTAAATAAGGAGACATTTCTTCAATACTCACCCAATCTTTTCGTAGCTTTAAATCTTCGCCATCCATTTTTTGTTCTACCAACCTTTGGATCATCAGATAGGTGAAAGGTGGTGGTACAAACCGATAAATTATAGTAAGGGCTACACTGCCGATAAAAAAATACAGCATCAATTTCCTAAAGAAGCGGTAAATTTTTTTCAGCATTCGATTAATATTTATTCAAGTGTTTTAAGTGAATAATTTCTTCTTGAGTTAAAAATCTACAACGCCCTCTAGATAAATCTAATTTTGTTAAGCCTGCATAAATTACACGATCTAATCGAACAATGGTATAGCCTAATGATTCAAATATTCTTCTAACAATTCTGTTTCTACCAATGTGAATGCCAATGCCAATGTGCTTTTTAGACTTTCCTTCTACATAAGAAAGTTCGTCTACTTCTGCTTCGCCATCTTCTAGTTCAACCCCTTTTTTAATTTTATCAAAATCGGATGGGCTCAAAGATTTGTCTAATTCTACTTCGTATAGTTTTTTAACTTTATTTCTTGGATGCGAAAGTACATCTGCTAAATCGCCATCATTAGTCATTAATAAAAGTCCGGTAGTGTTTCTGTCTAAACGGCCTACTGGGTAAACGCGTTCGTTGGTGGTACTTTTAATTAATTCCATTACGGTTCTTCGTTCCATCGGATCGTCGAGTGTAGTAATGTAATCTTTTGGTTTGTTTAATAAGATATAGGTCAGCTTTTGGCGCTTCAATACTTTACCTTGAAAAGTAATTTTATCGGTATCTTTTACTTTATAACCTAGCTCTTTAACTAATTCATCGTTTACCATTACGGCACCAGATTCAATTAATTCATCGGCTTTTCTTCTAGAGCAAACACCCGCGTTGGCAATGTATTTATTTAGTCTAGTCAATCCATCATCTGCAAAAGTTTTTACTTTCTTTTGAGGAGTGGTAGGTATTACCGCTTTTTTAAGTGCTTTTCTTTCGTAAGGCAATTCGCCCATTTCCGATTTTAATTTTCTCGGCTTTTTGATAGGTGCTACATCAAAATCTGTTGTTTCTTCTTTCACACGTTTAGGACGCGGAGCTCTGGGCTCTTTTGGTTCCTTCACTTCCTCTTCCCATCCACTGAAATTTATTTTTTCATATATTTCTGTTGGATTATCTTGTGAAGCTGCACGTTCTGCTCTTTTTTGATCGTATGTATTTTCTTTTGGAATTTCTTTTTTAATGGTTGATCTTCTTTCGGTATTACCAACTGTTCTACTAATTCTTTCGTTACTGCGATCGTCGGTTTTTGGTTTGCGTGCTTTGTATTCTTTATTATCTAAGCGGCCTTTTTTCTCAACAGGGTTTGAATTTCTTTTTTCAAATGAATTTGCCGAGGCATTGCCTTTCTTAAAATCTGATTTGCTATCGTCTCTGTATGGTTTGCGATCTGATGATTCGAAATCTTTTTTAGGACCGCGTTTAAAATCTGATTTGCTATCGTCTCTGTATGGTTTGC
This sequence comes from Sphingobacteriales bacterium, assembly GCA_947505035.1. Classification (GTDB taxonomy): domain Bacteria; phylum Bacteroidota; class Bacteroidia; order Sphingobacteriales; family Sphingobacteriaceae; genus CAIKLP01. The sequence goes on along the minus strand of CANNIS010000006.1, from coordinate 31,192 downwards.
GATCTGATGATTCGAAATCTTTTTTAGGGCCGCGTTTAAAATCTGATTTGCTATCGTCTCTGTATGGTTTGCGATCTGATGATTCGAAATCTTTTTTAGGACCGCGTTTAAAATCTGATTTGCTATCGTCTCTATATGGTTTGCGATCTGATGATTCGAAATCTTTTTTAGGGCCGCGTTTAAAATCTGATTTGCTATCGTCTCTGTATGGTTTGCGATCTGAAGAATCAAAGTCTTTTGGACTAAACCTGCGATTAGGTCTTTCGTCAGTATTACGAGGGGCTTCTGGTTTTTTCTTGAATTTATCGAAATTACCTTCTTTGGTGGGTTTTGTTTCTGTGAAATCTGTGGTAGAACGAACTTTAAAAGGCTTGCCTGCGCGTTCGTTTTTTTTAGGTCCCGAATGTTCTGATTTAACAATTCTTGGTTTCCTAGGTTTTTTATCGTCCTCGCGACGAGATGGGTTTGATTTATTCATATGCAAAAATACATCGATTTTAGGCTAATTCAGCAAAAAAAGTCAAAAAATGCCATTTTCTTTGATTTTTTTAAAAAACGCATGATAGGTTAATTATGAGCACTTTAGAGGTCGTTTTAATGGCTTAGATTGCAATAATTTTCATAAACACCTCGTTATTAAGTAAATGAATGTTTATCTTTATATTTGTAGTAAAATGAGAGAGGGTATAATCAGACCATTTTCTCCGATTTTAAGGAGGATTTTTTATGAAAATGAACAGAATTAAAATAAAGTATTTATATAGTTTTGCCTTGGTCATGTTGGCCACTTTAGTGCAGCAGCTTTTCGTTTTTGCTACACATATCGACGAGGATAAATTCAAACAAGATTTTCAGGCTAAATACAAAGTATACGCCTTTAATATTCCTGGCGATTTAAACTTTGCAGGCGAACAAGTACCGCTCGATAATTTTGAAGTGTATGAAAAAATGGATCGCGCCTTGTTTGCTAATTCATATTGGCATACACAAAGCCTCGAAATGCACCAAAGAGCAAACCGTTGGTTCCCTTTAATCGAAAAAATTTTAGCGAAAAACCATATCCCTTCAGATTTTAAATATTTACCTGCAATAGAATCGGGCTTCTTAAATGCCACTTCGCCTGCAGGGGCTGTTGGCTTTTGGCAATTGATGGATAAAACAGCTGTAGAATACGGTTTAACGGTAAATAGCGAACTAGACGAACGCAATCACATCGAAAAATCAACTAAAGCAGCTTGTAAGCATTTGAAAAAACTCAAAAGGGAATTAGGTTCTTGGACTTTAGTCGCACTTGCTTATAATATGGGGGTCAATGCCACCAAAACACAAATTGCTCGCCAGCACACCAAGAATTATTACGATTTAAAATTAAATAGAGAAGCGGCCAGGTATGTATATCGCATCTTAGCCATGAAAGAAGTCTTGGCGCATCCTGCTAATTATGGTTATCGAATTCCAAAACAAGACTTGCCGCTAAGTGCATCTTTTATTGCCCAAAAATAATCGGCAAACAAAACGCTTTATTTTTCCTTTTTCATACAGCTAAATAGCCACCCGGGAGCTCCATTTCTCGGTTTTTTTGTTTAGTTTTATGCCCAATCTATGAAGAAAAAACAAAGCGAAACAACCGGAATACAAGCCGTTGAGGTGTATGGTGCTCGTGTACATAATTTAAAAAACATTGATATTAAATTTCCTCGAAACCAACTGGTAGTTATTACCGGATTGAGTGGAAGTGGAAAATCTTCTTTAGCATTTGATACCATTTATGCCGAAGGGCAGCGCAGGTATATGGAAACTTTCAGTGCTTATTCGCGACAGTTTTTAGGAGGGCTTGAAAGACCCGATGTAGATAAAATCGAAGGCCTCAGTCCTGTCATTGCCATCGAACAAAAAACGACCAGTAAAAATCCCAGATCAACCGTCGGAACCATTACCGAAATTTATGATTTTCTAAGATTGCTTTACGCAAGGGTAGCCGATGCTTATTCGTACAATACCGGCGAGCAGATGATCAAAATGACAGAAGAGCAAATTATCGATGCCATTATTCAAAATTACCAATCTAAAACGGTCACCATATTAGCGCCAATAGTAAAAGGCCGAAAGGGTCATTACCGCGAATTGTTTGAGCAAGTGCGCAAGCAAGGTTTTGCAAAAGTGAGGGTAGACAACGAAATTTTAGATTTGCAGCCCAAGATGCAACTCGATCGTTATAAAATACATGATATAGAAATTGTGATTGATCGCATTGTAATTAGAACAGACGATCGTCAAAGAATTACAGAGGCCATTAAATCTGCGATGAAGCAGGCCAAAGGAATTATCAAAGTATTAGATAATGCAAGCAACGAAGTGAGTCATTATAGTAAATTTCTCATGTGTCCAACTACCGGTTTATCTTACGATGAACCACAACCTAATTCTTTTTCTTTTAATTCGCCCTATGGCGCATGCGAAAATTGTGATGGTTTAGGATATGTTTTTGAAGTGGACGAAAAGTTGCTGATGCCAGATCGAAAACTAAGTGTTGCCAATGGAGGTATTGTCGCAATTGGCGAATACAGAGATGTCTGGACATTTCAGGTATTGAAAGCGGTACTGAAAAAATTCGGCGCCACCTTACAAACGCCTATCGAAAAATTAACAAAAGAAACAATCAATGCAATTTTATATGGACTCGAAGAGCCCGTTGCGGTAGTTGTTCCCTATTCTTCGACGGTTACCAATTTTAACATTACGTTTCAGGGTGTGGTTAAAATGATTGATCAGCAAAACGAAAAAAGAGCCGACGATATCGATAATAATTTAGAAGATTTTGTGCAGAAAGTACCTTGTCCGATTTGTGATGCAGCAAGATTAAAAAAAGAATCTTTGCATTTTAAAGTAGATGAAAAAAATATCCATGAATTAGCAAGTATGGATTTAGCGAAGTTGGCTAATTGGTTTGAAGGCATTGAAAAAAGATTATCCGCTAGGCAAAATACCATTGCGGTTGAAATTATCAAAGAAATAAAATCAAGAATTGGATTTTTAAATGATGTTGGTTTAAGTTATTTAAATTTAGACCGAGTTACCAAATCATTATCGGGCGGAGAGGCACAGCGTATAAGGTTGGCAACGCAAATTGGTTCGCAATTGGTAAATGTATTATATATTTTAGATGAGCCATCTATTGGTTTGCACCAACGAGATAACGAAAAATTAATTTTAGCGTTAAAAAATTTAAGAGATATTGGCAATTCAATTCTAGTAGTAGAGCACGACAAAGACATGATTATGGAGGCCGACCATGTAATTGACATGGGCCCAGCAGCAGGTATTCATGGCGGGCAAGTGGTTGCACAAGGCACACCTAAAGAATTAGCAAAAGCAAATACACTCACCATGCAATATATCAATGGCATTAAAACCATTGCTATGCCCTTGCAAAGAAGAGTTGGAACAGGCAAACAAATTAAGATTACAAAAGCTACAGGTAATAATTTAAAATCTGTCGACCTAACAATTCCACTTGGCATGTTTGTTTGTGTTACAGGTGTTTCTGGAAGTGGAAAGTCTACTTTAATCAACGAAACACTCTATCCAATTTTAAACCAGCATGTTTATTCGGCTAAGAAAAAACCTTTGCCTTTTCAAAAAGTAAGTGGTTTAGAAAATATCGATAAAGTAATTGAAATCGATCAAACACCTATTGGGCGTACACCTCGCTCCAATCCGGCTACTTATACCGGTGTTTTTTCTGATATCAGAAATTTATTTGTGCAATTGCCAGAAGCCAAAATACGAGGCTATAAACCGGGCCGTTTTTCTTTCAATGTAAAAGGAGGTAGGTGCGAAACTTGCGAAGGCGCGGGCATGAAATTAATTGAAATGAATTTCTTGCCAGATGTACAAGTTGCATGCGAGTCTTGTAATGGTAAACGCTACAATCGCGAAACTTTAGAAGTACGCTATAAAGGAAAATCTATTGCTGACATTTTAAATATGAGCATAGAAGATGCTGTTCCATTTTTCGAAAACATGCCGCATATTTTGCGTAAAATTAAAACCATTCAAGAAGTTGGTTTAGGATATATTACTATTGGGCAATCGTCTGTAACTCTATCTGGTGGAGAGGCACAGCGTGTAAAGTTAGCCACAGAGCTTTCTAAAAAAGACACCGGAAATACCATTTATATTCTAGACGAACCAACAACCGGTTTACATTTCGAAGACATTCGAATTCTATTAAATGTTTTACAAGAGTTAGTTGATAGAGGCAATACCGTTATTATAATCGAACATAATTTAGATGTTATTAAAGTTGCCGATCATATTATTGATATGGGCCCCGAGGGTGGCGCTGCAGGTGGCGAAATTATATTTAACGGAACACCAGAAAAGTTAATTAAAAACAAAAAAAGCTTTACCGGAATATTTCTGAAAAAAGAAATGTAATTATTCTTTACTCATCAAGCACAGTTGCGCAATGTTTGGAATGGCGCTGCCATTTTTTGGTTCTAAAGAAATAATGAAAACACTGGCTTTGCTAGTTGCCTTCATGGGTAGCATTTGCTTGTTTTTATTGGTCGCCGAAAAGGTTCCAAGGCTAAGGGTTTCGCCCTTATTCATCGCCCACAATTGGTAACAATGATCTTTGTCTTCCAGCGGAATTAATGCAGGGTCTAATAAAATTTGATTGGTATTTTTGTTCCAATAAATAACTGCTTTGGCTGCCGGCGAAAATTTCATACCACTTAAAGTAATTTTTACTAAGTCTGGATTTCTTAAAGTATCTAGTGTTTGACTCGTTGCTTTCAAATTAGAATCAATTTGAGCCCTAGATTTTTCGGCATTGGCTGCCGTCTTTTTTGCAGCTGACAATTCTTGCAAAAGTGCATCCCAATTATTCCATAAACAAAATGCGCCAAATGCCAAGATGATGGGTAAAATAATTACTAAAAAAACACCCACGCTGATTGTTTTTTTGCTAGCCTTCAGCGGTTTTTCTGTTTGTTCGGGAATAATTTCTTTTATTACTGGCGATACAATTGGAATTGCTGTGCTGGGAACCTCCGGCTCAACCGCATTGTTTAATGCAGTTTCATGTGTTTTTTCAGTAATATTATTTGGACTATTTAATTTTATTCCAGCAATTAATTCGGTTTTCAATTGATCGTGTGGTCCGGCAAAAATATGATCGTTAAAAGACCATAAGGCTAATTCAATAGCTTGAATTTCTTTTTTAACCGCAGCAAATTGACTAGCCATCCTTTCCACCTCACGCATTTCTGCTTCCGAAAGTGCACCCGCACAATAGAGCTCTAAAATTCCAGATGAAATATAAATTTCGGTATCCATGCTTTATTTTAAATTTCTTAGGGCTAATAAGGCAGCTCTAAAATCTGTTTTAATAGCTTCGTAAGCTAATTGTTGTTGTTCTGCAATTTCCATCAAGGAAAAACCAGAATAATAAAATAATTCAAGGAGTTGTCGGTGATTGGTATTTAATTGGGCCAGCACCGTTTTATTACTTGCATTTGCCAAGGTAACAATTGGGCGCAAACTTAATTCTTTTGTTTTACTTTTTTTGTGCTGTAAGGCAGTGTTTCTAGCCATTAGGCTTAGCCAGGTAAAAAGAAAACCTTTGTTTGCATCAAATAAATAAAAAGAATTCCAGCAATGAAAAAAAGTAAACTCGAGTATTTTTTCGGTTTCGTTTTCGTCGCTTACAATTTGAAAAATTAAATTATAGATTGATTTTGCATAAGCATCGTAAAGTAGAGGCAATGCAGTTACATCTTTTATTTTTAAAAGATAAATTAATTCTGTATCCGATACGGCTTGCTGCGTTTGTATATTCAATTTAGAAATCAAATAAATGTTTTTCTGCATGATAAGAAGAGCGAACCATTGGGCCGCTTTCCACTACTCTAAATCCCATTCTCAATCCGACTTCTTTGTATTTAGCAAATTGGTCGGGGTGAATATATTCGATGACATCGTGGTGTTTTTTGGTTGGTTGTAAATATTGTCCCAATGTTAATATATGCACGCCATTAGCAACTAAATCTTGCATGGCTTCTAATACTTCTGCTTCCGTTTCGCCCAGGCCAAGCATAATACCCGATTTAGTTCTCAAGCCCGCTTCACTAATGCGTTTCAAGCATTCAAGGCTTCGGTCGTATTTTGCTTGTACGCGCACCTCTTTCGTTAACCTTCGGACTGTTTCAATATTATGAGAAACAACTTCTGGTCTAACTGCTAAAACTTGTGCAAGATTTTCCCAAATACCTTTGAAATCGGGAAGTAATGTTTCTAAGGTGGTGCTTGGCGAACTTTTTCTAATAGCTAAAATAGTTTCTGCCCAAATTGTTGCGCCACCATCTTTTAAATCGTCGCGGTCTACCGAAGTAATTACGCAATGTTTTACATTCATTAAAGATACAGAGCTGGCTACGCGTTCGGGCTCTTCTAGATCAACGGCTAATGGTCTACCAGTAGCAACTGCACAAAATGAACAAGAGCGTGTGCAAATGTTTCCTAGTATCATAAAAGTAGCTGTGCCAGCGCCCCAGCATTCTCCCATGTTAGGACAATTACCGCTTTCGCAAATGGTATGTAATTTATGTTTGTCTACAAGCGATCTTACGTGGGCGTATTCTTTACCAACTGGTAATTTTACACGCAACCATTCTGGTTTTCTTGCAGCAGGAGTGTCGGATAAAACAGGTAATTTAATCATTGATACAAAACTAATATTTTTTCCCAAAAAGGATACTAGCATATAACGAGATAAAAGCAGATTTGTTGATGTCTGAAGAAAAATTTGCCATAATAGGAACTTTTCTGCTGTAAAAATCAATCACCGCGCCAGTTTCAAGTAATACGATTTTTTCGTCTTTGTTGCTCCAATCAAAAGTGAAGCCCGATTTAATATATCCACCCAATAGTATACTGGTTTCATTTAATCCTTTGTTAAAACCAGAGTAACCATAAATATTAGATGGGTTGTGTAAATCTTTGTTAAATTTTTCAGAAACAACGTCTAAATAATAAGGATTGCCATTGTCTTTTAAAATTTCTAAGTAAATAGGTTTCAATAATCCAATAGAAGTACCTGCCATGATGTTGAATGAAATTTCGACACCTTCTTTGGCTGCTTTGTCGAATACTAAAAATTGAGTACCCACGCCTAATCTTAAAGGATAAAATGCATTTTGCTTTCCGTACACATACGACTTGGCGTTGTCGTAATAAGGGTTCACTACTTTAATTTCTTTAGGATGTTTGAGCTTTACTAATTCAATTTCGAATTGAATTTTCTTGAAGTTATTGGTAATGATGGCGTGTCTTAAAATGCCGCCAAAACCTCTATTGTTAATAGTTGCACCACCAGACCATTCTCTTTGATATACAAATTGTGTAGGTGTTTCGGTCTCTTGCGCTTGCGCATAGCTGGCAAGGCAAAGCAGTAGAAAAACCGTAAAATTTTTAATTTTATGCATATGCATCACCATATTATAGATAAAAATAAGCATTTTTGATTGTATTTATCGAATTAATATGGCAACAATACAGAGCATTTATTTAGGGGAATTAAGAACCCAAGCAACTCACCTCGAATCTGGCACCCTAATTTATACCGATGCCCCAAAAGATAATCAAGGTTTAGGTTCTTGCTTTTCACCTACCGATTTATTAGCTACTTCTTTAGGGGCATGTATGTTAACGATTATGGCTATTGCTGCTAAAACGCATGGTTTCGAAATTAAATTAATTGATACAAAAATTGACATTACCAAAATCATGTCGGCCGATCCTCGTAGAGTAGGCGAAGTAAAAGTGGTTTTTAGTTTTCGAGAAGGCATTACTTTTACGGATAAAGAAAAAGCGATTATTGTTAATTCAACAAAAACATGTCCTGTAGCATTGAGCTTGCACCCCGAAACAATAAAGTCTGTAATTTTTAATTTTGAAGCGCAGCCTGAACAATAGCCGCGTCGATAGCTTGGTGGGTAGCATGATAAACACAAGCCCCATTTTTAATCACTAATACTTGAGGAGATTGATGCTCGATTTCAAATTGCGAAGCAATGGCATTAGAGACCGATCGGTAGTTTAATAAATCTAAACAGTACACTGGTGTTTCGGCATTGTTCCATTCTTGTTGAAACATTTTCCAAGCCATATTACTAATAGAACAACGCGTACTATGTTTAAAAAGTACAACAGTTGTGCTGTCATTTACAATGGTTGTTAATTGAGATTCGCTCGTTAAAGAAATAAGATTCATTTTATTTCCAAACGCCTCTACCTCTTCCAGAAAATTTATAATCGTCTGCTCCACCTGGACAACCTTGGCGGCTAGAACATGCGCTAAATGCGATGGCCAAGAATCCGAAAACAAGAATAGCTGCAAATACTTTTTTCATATGATTGTATGCTTATAGAACAAATGTAATTGTTTAATTGCTATTTTAAAAATTTGAAGCCAAAGCGGCCATTTTTATAGCAGTAATTGCTGCTTCTTCCCCTTTATTACCGTGTTTTCCACCTGCTCGATCTGTTGCTTGTTCAAGGGTTTCGGTTGTTAATACGCCAAAAATGGTTGGAATGAGGGTTTTAACGCCAACTTCGGTAATCCCATTGGCCACCGCTTGGCAAATAAAATCAAAATGCCTGGTTTCTCCTTGAATAACACAGCCTAAACAAATAATTGCGTCATATTTTTTACTCGCAGCCGCAATAGCCGCTGCATTACTTAATTCAAAAGTACCGGGCACTTCTAATACGGTAATATTTGATTCGGGGCAAGCATTTGCGATCAATGAGTTATAGGCGCCATTTAATAATGCACCAGTTATGCCAGCGTTCCATTGTGCCACAACTATTGCAAATCGATAAGGCGCTGCACTAGGAATGCTTAAATGGGTAAAGTCGGATAGGTTTTTTAAATGTGTTGCCATAGGTTAAAAATAAAAAAAACTCCTGAGGATTTCAGGAGTTTTTCGATATAGCGTTTAATTAAATTTTTGCGCTTGCTCTTGCAAGGTATTTATCAATATCTCTTGCCTCGTTTGTATCGGCAAATTCTTTTTTAATTTTATTGTAGGTATCTACTGCTTTTTGATTTTCGTTTAATTGCTCGTAAGTAATGCCTAGCTTTAATAGCGCAATTGGCGCAGTGAAAGCATTTGGCGATTTTGCTGCAGCTTTTGCATAATACGAACAAGCATTGTCTAATTGATTTAATTCTACATTAGCGTCTGCAATTCCTGTATAGGCTAGTGCCAATAATAATTCATCGTTGCTAGTAAATTCTTTTAGTTGTTCAATGGCTAAATCGTATTGTTCTTTTTTCAAATAGCAAAAACCTAAATAGTAGTGGGCTAAATTTCCAGATTTGGTACTTCCGTATTCGTCGATGATGCCAACAAATCCTAAAAAGTTACCATCGCCATTAATGGCTTTATCTAATGAGTCTTGTTCGAAATATCTTTCTGCAACATAGCTTTGTGCAGCTGCTTCTTTTTCTCTCGGACTCAAGATGAATTTTTGGTATGAAAAATAAATTAAAACCAAGGCTACAATAGTGCCTCCAATTACTAATAAACTTTTTCTGTTTTCAGCAACATAATGTTCTGCTTTTGAAAACTGTTCTCCGATGTTATTTTCTGTTTCTTCCGACATATTAATCTATTCTAAGCTTGCAAAAATACATTTTTAGCCGATACTATCAATATCTGTTTAAAAGATGGGCTTAATTTAAATATATTTGTGCACCAGAATGGGTTTTTAATGTATCTAAATCAACTTTCGCTATTAAATTTTAAAAATTACCAAGAAGCCAATTTTCGCTTTTTGCCTGGTGTAAACTGTTTTGTGGGCAATAATGGAGCTGGCAAAACCAATATTTTAGACGCCATTCATTATTTATGCCTTTGTAAAAGTTATTTTAACCCAATCGATTCTCAGCAAATTCTACACGAGGAAGGTTTTTTCCTGGTTCAAGGCGAGTTTAATCGTACGGAAATAATCGAGCTAGTATATTGTGGCGTAAAACGCAATCATAAAAAAGTATTCAAGCGTAACAATAAAGAATACCAACGCTTAGCCGATCACATTGGAATTTACCCATTAGTCATGATTTCTCCTCAAGATCAGTATCTGATATCTGAGGGAAGTGAAGAGCGACGAAAATTCTTGGACAATGCGATTTCGCAAACCGATAGTATTTACCTCGACGATTTAATTACCTATCATAAAGTAATTGCCCAACGAAATGCTTTATTAAAGCAGTTTCAAGAACGCAATAAGGTTGATGCCGAAATGATCGAGATTTACGATGAACAAATGTTATCACTGGGAGAGAAAATTTTCCATAAAAGATTGGCTTTTATGGAAGCATTTATACCCTTGTTTAATCAAATTTACCAAACTATCAGTGATGGAGCAGAAGCGGTAACTTTTGTATATGAGTCGCATTTAAAGCAATCCGATTTTGCTACTATATTGAAAAAAAGTTTATCAAAAGATATAATAACCGCTAGAACAAATTATGGCGTGCACAAAGATGACCTGCAATTTAATTTAGGTGATTTGCCTTTAAAAAAATATGCATCGCAAGGGCAACAAAAATCTTATGTGATTGCATTAAAATTAGCTCATTATTCTTTTCTTCAATTAAAAAAAGGCTATAAACCTATTTTAATGTTAGACGATATTTTTGACAAATTAGATGAACAGCGTATTCGTAAATTATTAGCCATGGTTGGCGAGGATTCTTTTGGACAACTGTTTATCACCGATACCGACCAAAATAGGGTTGCAAAAATATTTAAAGACTTACAGATTGATTGTCGTATATTCGAAGTAAGCAAAGGTCTTGTGGTCGATACTAAAAATAATTAAAGATGTTATTTAGGAAAAGTAATGAGTTAACCATGAAAGCTGCCATAGAGCAGTTGTTGGAAACTTATAAACTTTCCGATCAATTTATCGTAGAAAAAATAAAAATCAATTGGCCCGAATTAGTTGGAAAAGTAATTGCCAATCGAACCGATGAAATTAATATTCGTCAACAGAAATTATATTTAAAAGTGAGTTCGGCCAGTTTGCGTCAAGAATTAATCATGATGAAATCAACTTTAATTGAAAACGTAAATACCTACGCAGGAAAAAAACTAATCAACGAAATTGTGTTGTTGTAACAAAAAAATTATCAATATAATTTTTATAGATGATAGCAATAGATACTAATAAAAAAAGGATTGACATTCAAATGGTCAACGATTTTATTTCTAATGCTTATTGGGCAAAGGGCAGAAGTTTCTCAACTATGCAAACTTGCGTTGATAACTCTTTAAACTTCGGTGTATATTTTCAAGATGTTCAAATTGGTTATGCTCGCGTTGTTACAGACTATTCACAGTTCGCTTACATTATGGATTTATTTATTCTTGAAAATTATAGGGGAAAAGGTTTTTCCATTACACTAATGAATTATATTTTAAGCTTTGAAAAATTGAAGGATATTAAAGTTTGGAGGTTGGCAACAACTGATGCTCACGGATTATATCAGAAATTTGGATTTAGGACATTAGCAAAACCCGAAAGTATGATGGAATTAAATTTGAAATAGCTTTAAATAAAAAAAGGTTGGTAACAAATGTTGCCAACCTTTTTTTTATTTGATGAATGCAATTAGTTTCTTTCGAATGCGCTGAAGAAAAAATTACCTTCTATCATTGCATTTTCGTCCGAATCAGATCCGTGAACTGCATTAGCACTGATAGAAGTTGCGAATAAATTTCTAATAGTACCTGCATCCGCTTTTTGAGGATCTGTCGCACCAATTACGGTACGGAAATCTGCAACGGCATTGTCTTTTTCTAAAATGGCAGCTACAATTGGTCCCGAAGACATAAAATCAACTAAATCTTTGTAAAATGGACGTTCTGCGTGAACTTCATAGAATTTTCCAGCCATTTCGGGGCTCAATGAAGTGAATTTTAAGGCAATAACCTTAAATCCTGCTTTAATAATGTGGTCAATAATTGCGCCCATGTGCCCATTTGCAATGGCATCTGGCTTAATCATGGTAAAAGTTCTGTTTGTGGTCATCTTTTTAAATATTTATTGGGCGAAATTACAATAAAGAATGTTAAAATAACATGAAATCTTCCAAAATTACCTCGATAATGCAATGTTTAGGGCATGAGAATGAAAAAAAATGAATAGATTTGCTTCCTTTCTATGCATAATATAAACGAACTTAAATCACTGCTTTCAGAAGCAAAGAAAATTGTCATTACGACCCATCATAAACCCGATGGCGACGCAATGGGCTCTTCTTTGGGTTTGTATCATTTTTTGCTTTCTTTAGGCCATCAAGTTCACTTGGTAACGCCTTCCGACTATCCATATTTTTTACATTGGTTGCCCGGTAATTCTGAAGTAATCGATTTTCAAATGCAAGCAGATAAGTCGATGCAATTAGTGGCCGAAGCCGACCTTATTTTTTGCACTGATTTTAATGCACTTTCGAGAATTGGAGCTTTAGGAGAATTGGTTCGTCAAAGTGCGGCAAAAAAAGTAATGATCGACCATCATTTAGAACCAGAAGGTTTCGAAGATTTTACTTTTTGGGATGTTCGTGCTTGTGCTGCTGCAGAATTAGTATATCGATTAATAGTAACCTTAGATTTTGGTCATCATATCGATAAAGATATTGCCACTTGTTTATACACCGGCATCATGACCGATTCTGGATCGTTTCGATTTCCAAGTACTTCGGCCGAGGTGCATCGCATCATAGCCGATTTAATTGATAAGGGCGCAAATAATTCCAGAATTCACGAACTCATATACGATACCAATACCGAAAATCGTTTAAAGTTTTTAGGCCATGTGTTAAGTCAGAAAATGGTAATTTTGGCGGAATTAAATACAGCATATATTTATATAGATCAAGAGGAGTTAAAAAAATACCAAATTGTAACAGGAGATACCGAAGGCATTGTTAATTACGCGCTTTCGATTAATGGTATTCGTTTTGCAATTTTGGTGGTGGATAGAGGAGAGGCAAGAAAATTATCGTTCCGCTCTAAAGGAGAATTTCCTGCCAATGAAGTAGCAAAAAAATATTTTGAAGGGGGTGGCCATCGCAATGCAGCAGGTGGAATTTCTTTTTTAAGTTTATCAGAAACTGTAGAAAAAATAAAATCTATTTTGCCCGAATTTGAAGAAATGTTAAAACAATAAATAAATCAAAAATCAAAAAACAAAATAAAAATGACTAGAAGATTATTAATTATCGCAGCATTAGCGACTGCCTTATTCCAAAGTTGTGGAGATGGTTTCAAAACAAGTGAAGATGGATTGAAATATAAAATTCATACCAGCAACCAAGGTGAAAAAATTAAAGTAGGAGATTTCGTTACTTTAAATATGGTTTACCGTACCGATTCTGATTCTGTTTTGTTTGATACTTATAAAATTGGACAAGCAGTTAAATTAATGGTGGTAGAGCCTTCTTTTAAAGGCGATTTAATGCATGGTTTAACTTTATTGTCTGAATCTGATTCTGCAACTTTTTTAATTAATGCAGATTCATTATTCGAAAAAACTTTCCGTTTTCAACGTCCAGCGTTTATCGCTGCCGGTTCTATGTTGACTTTCCAAATTAAAATCGAAAAAGTACAATCGAAAAAACAAATGGAAGATGAGATGCAAGCAGAAGCTGCAAAAAAGGCAACCGTAGAAAAAACAAACATCAATAAATACATTACAGATAATAAATTAACTACTGTGATTACCGCAAGTGGCGTACAGTATGTGATTACCAAAGAAGGATCTTCAGAAAAAGCAATAATTGGTGACACCGTTATGGTACAATATACTGGTAGATTATTGAATGGATTTAAATTTGATTCTTCTTATCCAGCAGGCAAGCCATTAGAATTTCCGGTTGGCCAAGGTGTTGTAATAAAAGGATGGGACGAAATTTTACAAATTATGGGTAATGGTGCAAAAGCTACCGTGATTATTCCATCTGCATTAGCATATGGCGCAAGCGAAATGGGCAATGGTGCAATTCCTGCCTATTCTACATTAGTATTCGAAATGGAATTAGTTGGTATTAAAAAAGCAAAAAAGTAAATTAAACAATGAAAAATTTAAAAATTATCATCGCATGCTTGTTGTTCGCAAGTTTTGCTCAAGCTCAAAAAGTAGTAAAATATTCAAAATCTAAAACTACAGGCCTTTCTTATGTTATGCATAAGTCAAATAAAGGACCAAAATTAAAATTAGATGATGTAGTGACTTTAAATTTAAAGTATATCACGAGTAAAGATTCTATAGTATTTGATAGTTGGAAAATGGGTAAACCTATTCAATTAAAAATTGCAAAAGCATCTTTTAAAGGAGATTTAATGGATGGCTTAAGTTTATTATCGGTAGGCGATAGCGCTAGTTTTTTAATCAATGCAGATTCGTTGTTTACTAAAACCTTTACTGCACCCCGCCCAGCATTCATCGACTCTAGTAGTTTCTTGAGTTTTACCGTAAAAATTATTAGTACTACCACAGACGCTGCTTTAAAAGCAGAAGAATTAAAAGCTGAAAAAGAAAACGCTATGAAAGAAAACGAAATGATTGCAAAATACATTGCAGAAAAACAAATTACCCCAAGTAAATCATCAAGTGGTTTAATGTATATTATTTCTGAACCAGGTACTGGCGAGCAAGCGCAAGCAGGTAAAACGGTGAAGGTGCATTATACAGGCCGTTTGTTAGATGGAACAAAATTTGATTCATCATTAGACAGAAGCGATCCAATTGAATTTAAATTAGGACAAGGCATGGTTATCAAAGGATGGGACGAAGGAATTGCCTTATTAAAAGTAGGAGGAAAAGCATTGTTAATTATTCCTTCTAATTTAGCTTACGGATCTAGAGGCGCAGGTGGAGTTATTCCTCCATTCTCCCCTTTAACATTTGAAGTGGAATTAGTTTCAGTACAATAAAAAATATTTTCTAAAGAGGCCTAAGCAAATATGTTTAGGCCTTTTTTATTTACCTATTTTACATGTTTGTCGATACCCATACACACATCTATCTTCCAGAACTATCCCTAGAGATAGATCAAGTCATTGCGCGTGCAAATGCCAATGGTGTTCGACAATTCTTCTTGCCCAATATTGATAGTTCTTCTATCGATGCGGTATTTAAATTAGCCAAACAATTCCCAGATCAATGTTATCCAATGATGGGTTTGCACCCTTGTTCGGTTAATGAAAATTACGAACAAGAACTCGCTACTATTTTTGCTGCGGCAAGAGCGAATAAAATTTATGCCATTGGCGAAATAGGTATGGATTTATATTGGGATAAATCTTTTGAACAAGCGCAACGCGAAGTTTTTATTGCACAAATTGAATTAGCGAAAGAATTATCATTGCCAATTGTGATTCATTGTAGAAAAGCTTTTGACGAAACACTCGCTATTTTAAAAGCAGCACAGGATCCAAATTTGCGTGGTATATTTCATTGCTTTTCGGGCAGCTTGCAACAGGCTCATCAAATCATAGACCTAGGGTTTTATTTAGGCATTGGTGGCGTATTAACCTATAAAAATGCTGGATTAGCCGAGGTAGTAAAAGAAATAGATTTAGCGCATTTGGTGTTAGAAACAGATAGCCCTTACCTAAGCCCAGTGCCTTTTAGAGGCAAACCCAACGAAAGTTCTTACCTCATTCATATAGCAGAGAAACTAGCCACGCTAAAATCTTGTACTTTAGCAGAAATAGCCGAACAAACTACGGCTAATTCAAAAAGAGTTTTTGGTATATAAAAATCAAAGCAAATGAAAAAATTACTCCTGCTATATACTGGCGGAACCATCGGAATGGTTCAAGATCAAAAAGGAATTTTAGTGCCTTTTGATTTCAATAACATTACCGAAAACGTACCAGAACTTTCTCGCCTTGATTATCAAGTGGTCGTAATTTCATTTGATCCAATTTTGGATTCATCAAATATGAACATGGATAGTTGGGTCGAGATGGCAAGCATTATTGAAAAAAATTACTATGACTACGATGGCTTTGTAATTTTGCATGGTTCAGATACCATGGCCTATACAGCGAGTGCCTTAAGTTTTATGTTAGAAAATTTAGCTAAGCCTGTAATCCTTACAGGCTCTCAGTTACCGATAGGTGAGATTAGAACAGATGCCAAAGAAAATTTAATTACCGCATTAGAAATTGCTGCTGCAAAAGATGAGCATGGCCATGCAATTGTGAATGAGGTTTGTATTTATTTTGATTATAAATTGTTTAGGGGTAATCGCGCTAAGAAAACAGAAGCCAATAAATTTGAAGCCTTTAGCTCGCCTAATTTTCCAATTTTAGCAGAAGCGGGTGTACATATTAATTTTAACTCGGAAGTATTGATGCCTCGATCGGAAGCCTCATTTGTAGTACATAAAAAATTAAAAAACCCCATTTCATTATTGAAAATATTCCCAGGAATTTCGCCCGCATATGTACATGCTGTTACAAGTGCACAGGGAGTAAAAGCCATTATTCTAGAAGGCTTTGGCGCGGGTAATACTTGTACAGATGATTGGTTTGTTGCAAGTTTACAGCAAGCCGTCGCTAGTGGGATCTTGATTTTAGAAATCACACAGTGTATTGGTGGGAATGTAGAAATAGGTAGATACGAAACCAGTAAACATTTAGCTAAAATGGGAGTTGTAGGAGGCTTAGACTTAACATTCGAAGCAGCCATTACTAAATTGATGTTTTTGTTTGGACAGGAGCTAAGTTTAAACGAAATAGCTAGTCAGCTAACACAAAACTTAAGAGGAGAAATTACAGCCTAGTAAAAAACTATACTAGGCTGTAAATTTTATTCGATGATAGTATTCCAACTAAATTTATCGGATTCAATGCCCGTACGAATGCGCATTAATTTCTTTTTCGCACGCAACATAAATGCGTTTTCATCTATAGCAGGTAAAATATAATTATGCCCATTGATGCTGATTGACTCAATAGGAGCTACTACAGCTGCGGTTCCTGTGCCAAAGGCTTCCGAAACTTGATTCGCTTTTAAGGCATTTTCTAAATCATCTACACTAATTTTTTTAATTTCAACTGGCATGTCCATTTCGTTTGTTAAAGACAATATAGAATCTCTGGTAATGCCATCTAAAATTGAATCTGAAGTACTCGGCGTAATGAGTTGTCCATTGATAATAAACATCACATTCATTGTACCAGATTCTTCAATATATTTATTTTCTCGGCCATCAGTCCATAGTATTTGATCGAAGCCTTCTTCTTTTGCCAATTTAGTTGGGAAAAAGGATGCACCGTAATTGCCTGCACATTTTGCAAAACCTGCGCCTCCTCTAGTGGCGCGGGCAAAATGAGTTTCTACTTTTATTTTTAAAGGAGAACCATAGTAAGGGCCTACTGGGCCACCAAAAATGACAAACATATATTCTTCTGCAATTTTCACACCAAAACGTGCCTCAGAAGCAAATACAAAGGGTCTGATGTATAATGAATGGCCATCGCCTTCGGGCACCCAATTTAAATCCGTTTTAACAAATGCCAATAATGCTGCATGAAATAAATCTGCAGGAATGGTTGGCATGCACATTCTATCTAATGATTTATTAAATCTGTCTAAATGTTTTTCAATTCTAAAAATAGAAACCGAGCCATCTTGCATTTTAAATGCTTTCATACCCTCGAATACACTCTGTCCATAATGAAGCGCGAGCGTTGCTGGATTCAAAGACAAGTTTTCGTATGGAACAACTTTTGGATTAATCCATTTGCCATTTTCGTAATTCGATACAAACATGTGGTCTGAAATAACCGCGCCAAACTCTCCTCGTTCCACTAATTCTTTAGTCCAATGAGGGTTTTTTGTTTGCGTGATTGGTATTTGGTAGTTCATATTAAAATGGGATGTTTTTCAAGCACAAAATTGCATAAATAAAGCTAAAATGGCTAATTTATTTAATTAGCTATTTTGTTGAATATCAACTAGATAATAATTAGCAAAATGCCTGTTTCAAATATGGCTGAATAATTGCAAACAATAACTTAATTTGCGGCATAATCTTAAAGTCTTGAAACTTTCCGAAATAAGTAATCCCATTGCAGCAGAATTAAAAACATTTGAAGCCGCTTTTAAAGCTTCGATGCAAAGTTCTGTACCCTTATTAGATAAGGTAACGCAATATATTTACAAACGAAAAGGAAAGCAAATGCGGCCTATGTTTGTGTTTTTTACGGCACAACTTTGTGGTGGAATTACACCGGCTACCCATAGGGGAGCAGCATTAGTGGAGTTACTACATACGGCTACTTTGGTTCATGATGATGTAGTAGACGACGCCTATTTGCGAAGGGGGTTCTTATCGATCAATGCCGTTTGGAAAAATAAAATTGCCGTATTAGTTGGAGATTTTTTATTGGCTAAAGGTTTGTTATTATCTTTAAATAACGATGATTTTAATTTGCTCAAAATAGTCTCTCGCGCAGTGCAGCAAATGAGCGAAGGAGAATTATTGCAAATAGAAAAGGCAAGAAGGCTCGATATCAAAGAAGATGTTTATTACGAAATTATAAGACAAAAAACGGCCTCTTTAATTGCTTCTTGTTGTGCTTGTGGTGCAGCATCTGCTGGTGTCGAACAACAAATCGTAGACCAACTCCATTTGTTTGGAGAACACGTTGGAATGGCATTCCAGATCAAAGATGATTTAATGGATTTTGGTTATGACGATATTGGTAAGCCTAAAGGCATTGACATTAAAGAGAAGAAATTAACCTTGCCTTTAATTTATGCATTACAAAAAGTAAGTGCTGTAGAAAAAAACAAAATGATCAAATTGATCAAAAACCATCACGAAGAAAAAGAAACCTTAACCATCATTTTAAATTTTATCAATGCGCAGGGTGGCATGGATTATGCAGCGCAAAAAATGATGGAATATAAACACAAAGCCCTTGCAATACTTGCGCAACTCCCAGATTCAAGTGGCAAAGAATCGCTGATTCAGTTAGTTGATTTTACCATCAATAGAAAAAAATAATGTATTCTACAGAGGTGATGTTTTTCGGATGTTTCGCAGTATTTATTTTTGCCATGTTAGCTATAGATTTAGGTGTTTTTAATAAAAAAAATCATATTGTTAAAACCAAAGAAGCCTTAGTGATGAGTGTTATCTGGTTAAGCTTCGCTATTTTTTTTTATATTTTATTGTTATTTAAAGGTCATTGGATTCATGGCATCAGCGATTTAGCATCCTTACAAGCTGTTATTACGCAACACCATCAGACAGTTACAATTTTACCAGCAAACTTTAATGCCAGCTTAGCCAATTACAATCAAAATTTAGCTTTGGAGTTTATAAGTGGCTATTTGGTCGAGTATGCATTATCGGTAGATAATATCTTTGTGATCATCTTGTTGCTTACCGCATTTAATGTAGCAGAAAAATATTATCATCGTGTTTTATTCTGGGGTATTTTGGGTGCAATTTTGATGCGTTTCCTTTTCATTTTCTTAGGGGCTACTTTAATTAAAGAATTTGAATGGATATTATATTTATTCGGAATATTTTTATTGTATACAGGATTATCTTTATTTTTCAAAAAAGAAGAAACAGAAAAAATAGATACAGAAAACCATCCTGTTGTAAAATTTTTCTCAAAATATTTTAAGGTATTTCCGCGATATGTGGGGAGTAAATTTTTTGTCAAGAAAAATAAACAATGGCTTATCACCCCATTGTTTATAGTATTAATTGTTATCGAATTTTCAGATTTAATATTTGCAGTAGATTCAATACCAGCTATATTTTCGATTACTAAAGATCCCTTTATTGTTTTTTTCTCTAATATATTTGCCATATTAGGTTTGCGTTCTATGTTTTTTTTATTGGTGAATGTGATACATCAATTTCATTATTTAAAAACAGGCCTAGCGGTATTGTTGACATTTATTGGTGTTAAAATGCTTGCCGCAAATTGGTTAAAAGCTATCGGATTTGGTACTTTACAATCTTTATTATTTATTATTTTTGTATTGTTGGGCAGTGTTTTATTGTCAACTTTTTTTCCTAAAAAAACGATTGAGAAATGATTATGAAAAAGTATTTATTTTTTACAGCTATGTTACTGGTTTCCATAATTGATGCTAAAGCGCAAAGCCCTGTAGCCGATAAGCCAAAGGATAAAAAAGTATTCGAAGATTATTACATAGGCGATTACCGTTTTAAAAGTAGAAATAATTGGGTGCTTTTTGGATTTGGCCCTAACATTAAACCTAGTTTGCCAAATTTTACCAATGCAAACATGGAATTAAGTTTTAATTATTTTGATCGATTGGATCGATTATGGCAGTTGAGTTACCAAACCAGCACGCTTAATTATTTAGCATTTGGCGGCGCTACTGTTTATCTTAATGCATTTAATGTAGGTAGGGGGAAAGTGATCGAAAAACAATATTATAAAATTGCTGCATTTGCTGGCCCTAGTTTGGTCTATACTAATTATTATCCTTTAGATTCTACGAAAACAATTAATCAAGACAAAACATTTGGTATTGGCTTACAAGCACAATTGCAATTTATTGTTAAGCCAGTATATGATTTTGGTTTTAGTATTAGCCCTTTTGTGAATGTGAATACGGTGCAAACAGTTGCTGGTATTACGCTTGCAATTTATGGATCAAATGCAATGGAACGAAAAATTAAATATTAATCATATTTAAAATTTCTTCTAAATATTTTCTATTATTCGCTAAGCGAGGCACTTTATGTTGCCCACCAAGCTTGCCTCTGTTTTTCATCCAATTATAAAAAGTATCTGCCGGTGCTAGGTGAACAATCGGTTTTAATAATGCGATATTACCTTTTCGTTTTGCTTCGTAATCGGAGTTAATTTCTTTTAGGGCTGCATCTAAACAATCTGTAAAAGCATCGAGATCCAGAGGTGCTTTTTCAAATTCAATAATCCATTCGTGACCGCCAGATTTTTTGTCGCTAAAATAAATTGGCCCAGCGGTATAATCTTTGATAGCGGCATTACAAATACTACAAGCTTTAACTAAGGCTTTTTCTGCATTGTCGATAATAAGTTCTTCTCCAAATGCATTGATAAAATGTTTGGTTCGGCCGGTAATTAATATACGATAAGGGTTAAGGCTAGTAAATTGAATGGTATCGCCCACTACATAGCGCCATAAACCACCATTAGTAGAAATAACGATCGCATAGTTTTTAAATAAACTGACTTCGGCTAATGATAAAGTTTTTGGATTTGCTTCGTCGATGTTTTCTATTGGAATAAATTCGTAATAGATTCCATAGTCGAGCATCAATAACATTTCGCTATTTTCTTTTTGATCTTGAATGCCAAAAAAACCTTCCGATGCATTATAGGTTTCTAGGTAATACATTTCTGAAGAAGGAATTAATTTCTGAAATTGTTCTCTGTAAGGCGCAAAATTAACTGCACCATGAAAATACAATTCTAAATTTGGCCAAACTTCCAGCAAATTATTTTTGCCTGTAATTTCTAAAATTCTTTTGGCTAATAAAACTGTCCAAGTAGGAACCCCCGAGATATTGGTTACATTGACATTGATGGTGGCATTGGCAATAGATTCTAATTTTTCTTCCCAGTGTTCCATGAGCGCAATTGCACTATTTGGAGTGGTATGGAATTCGGCCCACATGGGCAAGTTTTTAATTAATACAGCAGAAAGATCGCCGTAAGAAATAGCTTCGTTTACGGGGCTTATTTGATTGCTTCCGCCCACTATTAAACATTTACCAGTGAATATTTTTGATTCGGGTTGATTGTTACAATAAATACTTAATAAATCTTTACCTCCTTTATAATGACACTCCTCTAAAGATTCGTTGCTGACTGGTATGAATTTACTTTTGTCGCTGGTGGTGCCAGAAGATTTTGCAAACCATTTTATTTCCGAAAACCATAAAACATTTTCTTCCCCTTGCATCATGCGCTCAATATAGGGTTTGAGCGTATCGTAGTTTTGCAGTGGAACTCTATTCACAAATTCTTCTCTGGTTTCAATACTTTTGTAATCGTATTTTCTACCCCATTCGGTATTTCTAGCACCGTTAATCAAATTAAATAGCCATTCCTCTTGTACTTCGTTTGGATACTTCATAAAGAATTCAATTTGATGAATTCTTTTTTTCATAATCCAGGAAAGGATGGAGTTTACAACGGTCATTTGATTAGATGGCTTTGGGTCTTAGTACAAAATTCTTACCTAAATACACGCGTCGAACTTGTTCGTCTGCGGCTAGCTCTTCTGCAGTTCCAGATTTTAAGATAGCACCTTCAAATAATAAATAAGCACGATCGGTAATCGAAAGTGTTTCTTGCACATTATGATCGGTAATTAAAATGCCAATATTTTTCTTTTTTAATTTTGAAACAATTATTTGAATCTCTTCAACGGCAATAGGATCAACACCTGCAAAAGGTTCGTCTAGTAATATGAAATTTGGATTTGCAGCTAATGCCCTTGCAATTTCGGTTCTTCTTCTTTCTCCTCCAGACAATAAGTCGCCTTGATTTTTCCTAACTTTAGTTAAACTGAATTCTTCGATGAGTTCTTCTAACTTATCTTTTTGTTCCGATTTAGAAAGTGCGGTCATTTCTAAAATGGCTAAAATATTTTCTTCTACAGTTAGTTTTCTAAATACTGAGGCTTCTTGTGCTAAATAACCAATACCTTTTTGGGCCCTTTTATACATCGGCTCTTGGGTAATTTCTTCGTTTTGAAGAAATATTTTTCCTGAATTTGGTTTAATTAATCCTACGATCATATAAAAAGAAGTTGTTTTTCCTGCGCCGTTTGGCCCAAGCAGTCCAACAATTTCTCCTTGTTTTACATTAAAAGAAACGTCGTTTACCACGGTTCTTTTTTTGTAGGTTTTAATAAGGTGTTCGGCTCTTAATTCTAACATATCTTACGATTGAATTCGGATGTCTTTAATATTTAATTGAATGCTTGTTTTTTCTCTCCAGGTATTTTCTTCTATGGTATAACAAATATCAAATGGAATACCCGGTACTAATTTATCTTTTAAATTTCCTAAACCAAAGGCAATACAATCAAATGCATAACTTCCTTGTTGAACAACGGAAAATTTAAGGTGATTGTTATTTTGTTTGCCAACTAATTGTGCAGGACTAGCCAATTGAACCTGAGATGAAATAAATACGGGTTTCATATTACCTGGCCCAAATGGCGCAAACTGTTTTAATATGGCATTTGTTTTGGTCGAAAATTCTGCCAAATTCATTTCGCATTCTATGGCAATTTCTGCTTGTAAAGAATCATCATGAATAGAAGCCGCTACTATTTCTTCGAATTTTTCTTGAAAGGCAGGAATTTGATCGATCTGCATGGTTAAACCTGCAGCATATTTATGCCCTCCATATTGAATGAGCAAATCGCTACATGCGCTAATGGCTTCGTATATATCAAATCCGTTTACCGAACGTGCAGAGCCCGCGGCTAAGCCATTAGATTCGGTTAATATAATGGTGGGTTTATAATGCTTTTCTATTAATCTGGAGGCTACAATTCCTATCACACCTTTATGCCAAGATGCATCGTATAAAACAGTTGATTTTTTTTTATGTAAATCGAAGTTTTCTTCGATGAGTTGCAAAGCCGATAGCGTTATGGATTGATCAAATTCTCTTCTTTCGGTATTTTTTGAATCCACAATTTCGCAAAAGTCAAATGCCGATTGTTCATCTTCGGAAATTAATAAATTGACAGCATGTTTTGCATCATCAATTCTGCCGGCTGCATTGATTCTTGGGCCAATAGCAAAAACAATTTCATTGATTGATAAATCTGTTTTGGTTGCGGCAATATTCATGAGTGCTTTAAAACCTGGGCGTGGATTGCTGTTTAATTGTTGCAGACCAAAATAAGCCAGCGTTCTGTTTTCTCCTGTTAAGGGAACAATATCGGATGCAATGCTTACGGCTACTAAATCTAATAATGGTAAAATAGTATCCATATCAATTTGATGAAATTGACAATAAGCCTGCACCAATTTAAAGCCAATACCGCAACCCGAAAGTTCATCGTAAGGGTAATTGCAATCTTTTTGTTTAGGATCTAATACTGCAATGGCATCAGGAACCGTATCGCCAGGTAAATGGTGATCACAAATAATAAAATCGATTCCTAAAGAATTTGCGTAGTCTACTTTATCGTTTGCTTTGATGCCGCAATCTAATGCAATGATTAAACTAAAACCATGTTCTTTAGCAAAATCGATACCCGCAGTAGAAATGCCATAACCTTCTTTGTATCGATCGGGAATATAAAAATCTAAATGGTTGTATTGTGTTTTGAAAAAAGTATAGGTTAAAGCTACAGAAGTGGTACCATCTACATCGTAATCGCCGTAAATTAAAATGCGTTCGTTATGGGTAATGGCTTTGTTAATTCTGTTTATGGCCAGCTCCATGTCTTTCATCAAGAATGGATCGTGCAAGTGTAAAATAGAGGGTCTAAAAAAATCTTTGGCTTGATCAAAAGTATAGATACCTCTTTTAGTTAAAAGGGAGGCAACCACAGCGTTTACATTCAGCTCGCCAGCGAGCCGATCGATAGCGGTATTATCTGAATGGTTATTTTCTACCCACCTTTTTTCCATATCTTTGTAAACGGTTTTTGTAAAAATACATTTTTCAATCCAAAAATTGAGACAAAATACAAAGGCTTGACGGTTTTTTAAACCGCATAAATGCAAATAATAAGATGACAAAGCTTGTAGTACTTACCGAGGGGCAATATTCTGTAGACCAATCCAAAAAGTTTATTCCTTTTGATCCAATTTTACACGATCCAAAAGACAGACCTGCTTCCATATTTGTTCATGTGCAACCCTTTTTATTACAAACCGAACACGATTTACTTTTATTTGACACGGGCTTAGGCTATGCCAATGCAGCGGGCGAATTAGTAATACACGAAGCAATAAAAAATGCTGGTTTTGATCCGTCAGATGTTACTAAAGTTTTAATGAGTCATTTACATTTTGACCATGCAGGTGGAATGGTTTACGAAAAACAGGGCAGCACCTATTTGAGTTTTCCAAATGCAACTTATTATATTCAACAAGAGGAATTAAATTTTGCCTTAACTCACGCCACGCAATCTTATCGTTTAGCGCCTTTAGAATTTTTAAGAAGATCAGACGCCTTAGTTTTATTAGATGGAAACGGAACTATTGATGGCTACATAGATTACGAAATAACCGGAGGACATTGCCCCTTTCATCAAGTGTTTAAAGTTCATACAGAAAAGGAGATTTATTTTTTTGGAGGAGATGTTTTGCCAGAAGCCATGCAAGTAGTAAGGCGTTTAATTGCTAAATATGATTTTGATGGGAGAAAAGCGATGGAGTTAAGAAATCAATTTGCAGCACAAGCAGTACAAGAAAATTGGAGTTGTTTAATGTATCACGACCGACAACATGCGGTTACTAAATTTGAAATCGTGGCAGATGCCATAACCATAAAAAAGCCTTTCTAAAAAAAATTAGAAAGGCTTTTTTTAATGAATTATTTTATTGCTTATTTTTTTGCAACTAAATTTACCGTGATTTCGAATTCGTCTTCAATAGCTTTGTCGCCAATGCTTTCGAAGAAAGATTTTGAACCATATTTGATATCAAATTTAGTTCTGTCAATACGAATGGTAGATACCGCAACTATGATATCGCCTTTTTTGCTAATTGCAGCAGGAAAAGTAATCGCATTAGTAATTCCTTTAATCGTTAAGTTCGCTTCGATGTTTGCTTTGTTAGCAGACTCATAAGTAACTTTATTAATGTTTAATTGTGCAGTAGGATTTTTTTCGATACTGAAAAAATCATCAGATCTTAAATGACCAATTAATTTATCAGCCCATTCGCCTGTTAGATCTGTGCACTTGATACTGTTCATGTCAATAATAAACGATCCGCCAGTAATGTTGTCATTTGCAATCGTTAATCCACCAGAAGTTAATGCAATTGTTCCACCATGTTGACCAGTTACTTTTTTTGCTAACCAGTTAATAGAACTTGCAGTACCGTCTACTTTATAGTTTGCCGATTTTGCTTTTGGTGCAGCTGTTGCTACAAATCCTGCTAAAAGAATAGCAAGTGTTAAAATGTGTTTTTTCATAATTTTTTTAATTTGTTCAAATATAGTACAATAAATGTTATAACATCTAATACTTAACAATTAATTAATCTGCTTATTCTGCGTAGCTCTCAATTGGAGGGCAAGCGCAAATAAGCGTTCTGTCGCCATGGGTGTCGTTTACTCTACCCACAGATGGCCAAAACTTGTTGTTTTTAACCCATGATAATGGATAGGCTGCTTTTTGTCTAGTATAACTATGATTCCATTCGTTACCTGTAATGACTGCCGCAGTATGTGGGGCATTTTTCAATACATTGTCTAATTTGTCAACATTGCCTTGCTCCACTTCTTGAATTTCATGATAAATAGCAATCAATGCGTCACAGAATCTGTCTAGTTCTGATTTTGGTTCGCTCTCGGTTGGTTCGATCATGATAGTACCTGCAACAGGAAACGAAACAGTTGGTGCATGGAAACCATAATCCATTAATCTTTTCGCAATGTCGGTTACTTCGATGCCAAAGTTTTTAAACATTCTGCAATCAACAATCATTTCGTGTGCACAACGACCATTACTTCCTGCATATAAAATTTGATAATGTTTTTCTAAACGGCTCTTGATATAGTTTGCATTTAAGATGGCAATTTTAGTAGCGTTGGTTAAACCTTCGCCACCCATCATGGCAATATATGCATGAGAAATTAATAAAATACTTGCACTGCCATAAGGGGCTGCAGATACTGCAGGTATTGCTTTTGCGCCACCTGTTTTTACTATACTGTGTCCTGGTAAAAATGGTGTTAAGTGTTTTGCTACACCAATGGGTCCCATACCTGGGCCACCACCACCATGCGGAATACAAAATGTTTTATGCAAATTTAAGTGACAAACATCTGCGCCAATAGCGGCAGGACTTGTCAAGCCTACTTGTGCATTCATATTAGCACCGTCCATGTAAACTTGTCCGCCATGTTCATGAATCAATGCGCAAATTTCTTGTATTGATTCTTCAAACACACCATGGGTAGATGGATAAGTAACCATTAATGCGGCTAAATTTTCTTTATTGGCTATGGCATGTTGACGTAAATCTGCTATGTCAATGTTACCTTTTTCATCACATTTAGTAACAATGATTTTAAAGCCAGCCATAGATGCACTCGCAGGATTGGTACCATGTGCAGACGAAGGAATTAACACAATATTACGATGGCCTTCTCCTTTGTCTTTTAAATATTCACGAATAACCATTAAGCCAGTATACTCACCTTGTGCACCTGCGTTGGGTTGTAAGCTCATGGCATCAAAGCCAGTAATTTCGCATAATGCTTTTTCTAGTTCAGAAAAAATTTGCATGTACCCGCCTACTTGATTGCTAGGGGCAAATGGATGTAGTTTTCCAAATTCTGCCCAGGTTACCGGAATCATTTCGGTTGTTGCATTTAATTTCATAGTACATGAACCTAAAGCAATCATCGAATGACATAAAGAAAGATCTTTTGCTTCTAATGATTTAATATAACGCAACATCTCGTGTTCCGAATGGTAAGAGTTGAAAATAGGATGTGATAAAATAGCTGATTGGCGTTCGTTTGCTGCTCCTAATATTGCACTTACTTTAATATTTAATTGAAAATCTGCTGCAGATTTACCAATCATTTTTGCAAATATTTCTGCAATTTTTTGAATGTCTGCTACTTGCGTAGTTTCGTCAATGGCAATGTATATATGCTTTCCATCATATCTAAAATTCAATTCGTTGTCTATCGCATCTTTATGAATTGCCGCTAATTGATCTCCAACATTTATTTTTAAAGTATCAAAATAGTTTTTATTTTCTTGTGTATAACCTAATTGAATTAAGGCATCCGAAAGGCAAACAGCTAAACCATGAATTCTTCCTGCAATTTTTTTCAAGCCTGTTGGGCCATGATAAATCGCATACATAGAAGCCATAATAGCAAGTAGCGCTTGAGCGGTACAAATGTTGGAAGTTGCTTTATCTCTTCTAATGTGTTGTTCTCTTGTTTGCAATGCCATTCTTAATGCAGGCTCCCCATGCGAATCAATTGACACCCCAATAATTCTTCCTGGCATCGATCTTTTGTATTCTTCTTTAGTTGCAAAGAAGGCAGCATGTGGACCACCGTATCCCATTGGAATACCAAAGCGTTGAGAAGTTCCTACAACAATGTCGGCACCAAATTCAGAAGGTGGCGTTAGTAATATTAAACTCATGATGTCTGCTGCAACTGTTAGTTTAATAGCTAAAGTTTGACATTTACTAGCAAAATCTTGGTAATTATAAATGTTACCATTACCGGCTGGATATTGAACAATGGCACCAAACATTTTATCGGTTAAATTTACTGTTTCGTGATCGCCGATAATTAATTCGATACCCAATGGATTGGCACGCGTTTTTAAAATATCAATGGTTTGCGGCAATACTTCTTGCGATACAAAGTAAATACTAGCATCATCGTTTTTTCTTAATGAATACTGCATAAACATGGCTTCTGCAGCTGCAGTACCTTCATCCAATAAAGAAGCATTTGCAATTTGCATGCCGGTTAAATCTAAGACCATTGTTTGGTAATTTAACAAGGCTTGCAAACGACCTTGCGCAATTTCTGCTTGGTAAGGCGTGTATTGCGTATACCATCCTGGATTTTCTAAAATATTTCTTTGAATAACGCCAGGTGTAATACAATCATGGTAACCTAAACCAATATATGATTTGAAAACTTTATTTTGACTTGCAATTTTTTTCAAGTCGGTTAAATAATTAGCTTCCGATTTTGCTGCAGGTAATCGAAGGGCTTGTGCCAATCTAATTTTTGCAGGAACCGTTTGTTCGATTAACGTATCAATAGAATTAACACCAATGCTTGCTAACATTTTTTCGGTGTCCGAAACATTTGGTGAAATGTGTCTATTTTCGAATTTTTCTGAGTATTGAATATCTAAGTTCATGGTAAAGAATTTGAATGCGAAATTAATAAAAAAATTACTGCTTATAAAGGGATAATTGGCATTTTTTAAAGTTTATAAAACACTGATGGTATAGTTGTTTTTGCTAGCTGTTAGGCTGCCAAATGCAGTGCAACATTCAGCGGGGAATCCGTTTGCTTTTAAGAGTGCAATCATCTCCGATTCATGTGCGGCATCTACTGCAATTAATAAACCACCCGATGTTTGCGGGTCGGCTAAAATGGCTAGTTCTGGCGCTAATTCATTTTCTTGAGGCAGGATAGTTGAAGCGGGATGGATGCTAATTTTGCTACCATAACTTGCCCAATTTCTGCCTGTGCCACCCGGAATAGAATTCTGCATTAAGTAATCTTTTAAGCCGGGTATTTGTGGCACCAATTCGTAGTTTATTTCTGCTGATAAATGACTGCCTTCGCACATTTCTGTTAAATGGCCTAACAAACCAAATCCAGTTACATCGGTGAGCGCATGAACCCAACTTAAATTGCCTAAGGTTTCGCCAAATTTATTCAGTTTCACCATCGACTCTTTAGCAATTTGTTCTTGCGCAGGTTGTAAGATTCCTTTTTTCTGTGCAGTAGTTAAAATACCAACCCCAAGTGCTTTGGTTAAAAATAATTTGCAGCCCAATTCTGCGGTTGAATTCTTCTTTAAATTGGTAATAGGAACAATGCCATTTACAGCTAATCCAAAAATAGGTTCTGGGCTATCGATGCTGTGTCCACCGGCAAGCGTAATGCCTGCTTCGGCGCAAATAGCTCTGCTGCCTTCTAATACTTTTTGCGCAATGCTTGCATCAATTTTATTAATGGGCCAACCTAAAATGGCGATGGCTAAAATGGGTTTACCGCCCATGGCATAAACATCGCTAATGGCGTTTGCAGAAGCAATTCTTCCAAAATCGTAGGGGTCGTCTACAATGGGCATAAAAAAATCGGTGGTACTGATAATCGCATTGCCATCACCTAAATCGTAAACCGCCGCATCATCTCGCGTATCGTTACCCACTAATAAATTTTTGTCGGCATCATATTTAATGGCACTGTGTAAAATAGTATCTAATACAGCAGGCGCAATTTTACATCCACAACCTGCGCCATGTGAGTATTGTGTTAATTTAATTTCTTCCATTGGTATTCATTTGTTGAATTAAAAAATGAGCCATTTTATCCGCATCAAAATAGTCAAAAGGGTATAATATTTGTGCCCTGTCTTTTTTGTTTATTAATCCGGTATGGTATGTTTTATCATAGTAATACAAAACATTTTCGATAAATGTTTGCATCTGATCATTTTCGATCGCTAAAATTGTTTCTTGGGTAAGTTTTGGCCCTAATCGTTTCGATATTTTTTGTGTAGATTCTAGAAGAAATGCTTTGGGTAAAATACCATAACTAGCTAATAGCAATTTTAATCTTTCTGTTTTTGGAATTTCTATCACTTTTAAATCGGCTATGCACATTTGTTCCCATAAGCCAGCAGGTATAACCCTTTTGCCTATGGTAATGCTTTCGTCTTCAAGCCAAATATTTTTAAGACTATCGAACTGTTTAATTTCAAAAGCCAAGTTGTTTTCAAATTGTTCTTGTGTTGGCTGAACTAAATGATCCATCGAACCAAATGCAGAACCTTGGTGTTGCGCTAAATGTTCGAGGTCGATGGTTTGTTCGCCTTGTTTTTTTAAAGATTCTATAATGATTGTTTTACCCGAACCGGTTAAGCCTCCAATTATTTTTAACTGAAGCGAATCTGCAAAAGAACTTAATATAAAATTCCGGTAGGCTTTATAACCTCCATTTAAAATAAAAACCTCGAAACCATAAAAACTCAAAGCCCAAGCCATGGCATTGCTGCGCATGCCACCACGCCAACAATGAATCAATATTTTTTTCGATGTGGTTTTTGATTTAACTTCTCTGATAAAATTTGCCCACTCAGATCCGACGAGTTCAAATCCCAATAAAATTGCCTCTTCTCGACC
>CANNIS010000005.1 GCA_947505035.1 Sphingobacteriales bacterium | reverse complement strand
AATCCATTGTTAATGGTACTCGAAGCAGTAGAAAAACCAGGTAATTTAGGAGCTGTTTTGCGAACGGCAGATGCTGCAAAAATAGATGCCTTAATTGTTTGTGATTTAAAAACAGATCTATTTAATCCAAATGTAATTCGTTCTAGTGTGGGTTGTGTGTTTACCGTTCCAATGGTTGTGTGTAGTTCGGAAGAATTATTTCATTGGTTGCAAAAAAATAAAATTACAGCTTATGCTGCTGCCTTAACGGCTCAAGACGACTACCACCATGTTGATTTCTGTAAACCAGCAGCCATCATTTTAGGTACAGAAGCAACGGGCTTATCACATTATTGGCTCGAACACGCGAGCCAAATAAAAATACCTATGTCGGGAAAAATAGATTCTTTGAATGTCTCTAATGCTGCAGCTATATTGGCATTCGAAGCAAAAAGACAGAGAGGATTTAAATAGTTTTTTCTAGCAAGACAACGGCATAAGCAACAACGCCTTCTGCTCTACCAATAAAACCCATCTGTTCATTTGTAGTTGCTTTAATCGAAATATCTTCTTCAGAAATGCCAATTGCAGTAGCAATATTTGTTTTCATTGCAGGAATATGTGGATTGATTTTTGGAGCCTCTAAACAAATCATGCAATCGATATTACCCAATGCAAAATTTTTCGCTGCAATTAATTTCATTACTTCTTGAAGTAATAGCATACTCGAAACGCCTTTCCATTTTTCATCAGTATTTGGAAAATGAAAACCAATATCTCTAAGGTTTGCAGCGCCTAATATAGCGTCGCAAATTGCATGTAGTAAAACATCTGCATCCGAATGCCCAAAGGCACCTCGGTCGTGACCTAAGTTAACACCACCCATAATAAATGGATGTCCAATTTTTAACTGGTGAACATCAAAACCAAATCCTATTTTAATTTTCATCAGTTTTTATGTCTTCGAAGTTAAAGGTAAGCGAGAATCTTAAAGTATTCTCTAATGGATTTTGTTGTTTAGTTGGAATTAAATAGGAAAGATCGATTCCAAAAATATTGTATTTAATACCTGCACCAATGGTAAAGTATTGTCTATCGCCTTTAGTTGGATGCTCGTAAAAGTAACCTGCTCTTAAGGCAAATTGTTTATCGTACCAATATTCAAAACCAGCCGAATAATAGATCTCTCTAAACTCTTCTTTCATACCACCCGGTGCATCGTTAAACGATTGCAAGATTCCAGTGGGAACAGAAACGTTCGGATCTTTGCCCGAAATAATTTTTCGAGTGCCGTCTAAATTATAAATCGGATTATTTAAAGTATCGTATGCGTAAATAGGAGGTGTGGGCACTAATAACTTATTCGCTTCCACAAAGGCAGAAATTTCGTTATAGTCATCTAATTTCATTTTTCCACCAATACCAATTTTTAAATTAGTTGGAATAAAAAATCGATCGGTAGAATTTGTATAATTCATTTTAGCACCTACATTCGAAACACATGCGCCAAAAGAGAAGGTTGTTCTTTTACCATCAACAATTAAATCCGGATTTTGATAATAGGTAGATACGTCTACCGCCACACTTCTTCCTGGCATAATATCTTGGCCCGATGCGGCTAATTGTCCTTGTGCTAAATCGGAATTAATAAATCGAAATGCTGTTCCTAAACCTAGCCTGTCCGAAAGTTTTCTGGTATAAGATAAGTCAAGTGCAAATTCGTTTGGATTACCTTGCCCGGTTACATTTCCGGCATTGTCTGTAAAGGTAATATCACCTAAAGAAAAGTATCTTAAAGATGCGCCAAACACTTGCTTGTTGTCTAATTTATAATAGCCCGATAAATAAGCAAGGTTAATATCTGGAACTAATTTTTGTAACCATGGGGTATAAGAAATACCAATTGCATAAGGTCTATCAACAAAAGCAAATTTAGAAGGATTCCAATGATTTGAATTAACATCTGCGCTGCTTGCTACGCCGCCATCGCCCATTGCACCTGCTCTAGAATCTGGGCCAATTAATAAAAATGGCACCGCAGTGGTAATGGCATTTACCGCATCGCCATTTCCATTTAAGTTTTGCGTGCTAATTTGCGCCGAAGCACTTTGCATCATACTGCAAAACAAGGCAGCGAAAAAAATAGTTTTGCCAACAACAACTGAATTTTTACTTTTTAATTTCATCTAAAATAATTTGTATGCGATTGCCTATATTTTCAAAGATAGAAAAATAAGGCAAAAGCTTAATTTAACAATACGAGCTTTTCTGTTTTTTCGGCACTTTGCCCATTCGCTGTGCGAATTTTTAATCGGTATACATAAACCCCTCTGCCTATTTTATCGCCAAAATCATCTTTACCGTCCCATAAAATGCCGGTTACTCTTGCGCCATTGCCGCTTGTGTTTTGGTTGATTGTTTTAACCAGTTTACCAGAAACAGTAAATATTTGCACTTGTACTTGTAAGTTTTCGCTTCCACCATTGTGTTCAAACTGAAAATCTGTTTGCGTGGTAAAAGGATTTGGGTAATTTAACACATGTTGCAATTGCAATCCTTCAGACGATACAACTGTAAATGCAGTATTACTTTCTGCCGAATTATTGAAAACATCCCAGGCCTTAATTTTTATTGTATAATTTCCAGCAGCTAATTTATTGAAAGGATAATTGATTTCTCCTTCTTGATAGCTATCTAATTTGGATTCGTAATATTGATTTAAATCGATTGTTTCCGACTTAGCATCTTTGGTAATAGTGGCAGTTAAATTATGCCCAATACCATTGCCGACAGTGTTGATGCCGTTGGCGTCTTTTAACTTCACAATTAAATTAGGATTTTCGTTGGTGATGCCGCCCATTACAAAATTTTCGGAATTCAAATAAGTTTTAATTTCTGGTCCAATTTTATCCGAATTACTTGTATTAGCAGATCCGCCAATAACAATGCTATCAAAAGATCCGATGGCCTCTTGTGGGCCTACATGTGCGTAATAGCTGAGTCTGCCAGCGCCTGCTTGATACGAAATATCTTTTGGTACCACAAAACTAAAATCAAACGAACCATTTGTTACGCTTACTTTCCCTTTGTAAATAATATTTTTTTGAATATCGAAATTTTGCACCTTACTTCCATTCACGCCAATATCTTGCCCAAGCGTTTTAAGGGTAGTTTTTTTATCAAAAATACTTGGATACAAAACACCCGAAACATTATTAAGCTTGTTTCCATTTTGATCTGTAATATATCCTTTGATATTGACTAAACTCTGCGCTTTTAAAGTATCTAAATTTTTAGCACTGATTAATTTTTCATTTACTTTTTCTGTAACGATACGGTATTGCGGAATAGCAAATGGCAAAGAAGGATCACCTAGTAAAGAAAAATTTCTTTGATTAATAGTCAAGCCTAAACCATTTAAGTTTTTGCTTTGTCTAAATAAATCGCCAAGCGTATTATTGCTACCTATATTTGTAGAATCAAACAGTGCTTTGATAAAACTTTGGTTAATTGCTTCGTTTTCGTTTGCAAAAACCACGCGGGTGGTTGTAAACATAGCAATAGCGCCACCTTCGGCATTTAATAAACATTGTTCTCCTGCCGATTGAAATGCAGGGTCATCCCATCTACTGACCGAACAAGTTGCGGTAAAAAGCAGTGGCATGCTCGATTTGTTTTTCCAAGAACGGATGTCATCAAGGGTAACAACTTTTTCGTGTGCAAGACCAACCTCTCCACCATGCCCAATATAATTAATCACTAATGCGCCTGCAGCCATAGCTTGGTTAATGGCATTGTTTACTTCTGGGTATCGGCTTCCAGCGGGTGTGCTAATTTGAGGATAAGCGTCTAAATAAATCTTATCAACATTATAATTATTGGTTAGTTTTCTGATGGTTCGGTAATGATTTTCGGCATGATTTAAATGCAAGTTTCCATCTTGGTCGTCGGCCACTAAGACATATTTATTTTTCCAATCGCCTCTTAAGCTGCTGTAAGAAATTAGTTTGTCGACCATTTGCCTTGCTTCTAAAGCTGATTGAATCGGCATTCTACCAACTGCTACGTCTAATGCAGCTGCGCCATATACGGGATTTCCGTTGTAGTCAAAATCACCTTCAGTTTCGTCGAGCAAACCAAAAAAATCATCACTCACATAGGAGCCAAAAGGAGAGTGTGAATTCCTGCTTTCAAAGCTTGTAACAAAATTGGTGTTGTTTTTTACAAAGCCAATATTATCGTAAGAGCCATCGCCAAACAGCAATAAATATTTTGGCATGTTTGCTTCATTTGCGCCAGCTCTATCATAAAACATTTTTACAAAATCCCTAATAGCACTTGCATCTTTAACCCCTGCACTAAATTCATTGAAAATTTTATCTTCTGTAATTACCAATACACGCAAATTATTATTCGTTCTTCGAAAGGCAGCTAAACGCTCTGCTTCAGACAAAAAATCTGCGGCAGAAACAATTATAAGATCTACAAAATCGAGTGCATGTAAATCTTGGTTGGCTATTTTTTCTAGTATTTCGGGCTTAGGGAAATCTGTTCCTTTAAATACCGCATACTCTTTTAATACCTCAGTTTTGTTAGTAAATTGTGCAATGTTATTATTGATCGTAAATAATTGGTTTACTGGATTTGTTCTGTTTGTAATATCCCAAATTATTATTTCGCTCGGGTTAAGGGCATCAATAATAAACTGACTAATTTTACCTTTGCCATAACTTTCTATACTACTAAACTTCAAAAAATTATCATTTAATTTTAATTTACTAATGGCATTAATTTGAATGAAATTTAAATAACCGGTTGCGGTTAAATCTGGTTTGTTATAAGTAATATTGATGAGCAGGTTTTCAGATGGATTGGGAACTGTGGTGTAGCCTGTACTTACAATCGATCCGTAGGCAGCATCATAACTAAACTCTACACCAGAACAAGTTAAGGTATTGGTTGTTGCGCCATTTGCTTTAATCACAAAAGAGCTATTGGCTGGATTTTGCGACCGACCAATTAAATCTGCCCTAAATTTCACAGGTTTTCCGTTAGCCAATGTCGGAAGCCTAAAATTAAAATCATAAGAAAGTAAATTACCAAATTCTTCTCCCCATCTTTCTCTGCCGCTTTTAATAGTTAAATTAACGCCTGTCGAATTATTTAATTCATGTAATTCAAAGTAATTATAGGTGTCTATAATTTTATTGGGCACTTCGTTTAGGTTTTCTTGATTTGTAATTCTTTTGCCGGGGCCTATGTCTGCCGTGATAAAATAATTACTTTTTAAAGTGTATGAATTGGTAGTATGCGAAAAGGTATTTTGAATGGTATCTGGATAAATATTATTTGGTCCAAATGCATAAAATAATAGGTAGTCTGATTCATTAAATTTACCATCGGCTTCTCCGAAAACCAAAATCGGATTTTCTGTTAAGTCGTCGTATCGGCTTGCTCTGTTGATTTCTGGAAGTATGCCACCCCCATTTCCATAAATACGAATATTTCTTGGGTCAATCGATTCTGGGTTGATGCCCATCTTTTTTAATTCAGCAAAACCAATCTTATAAACACCATCATTTGCAATGCCAAGTTTAGTCCAGGTGCCATTATTTAAAACAGAATGAGCAGCATAATTCCTAGTATTTAAAACATTTTCCCTTACTCTGGTAGCAAGTAATTTTACTTCAAAGGAAACTAATCTTTCCATTTTTCCGGTTTCGGTATTTTTTCTGAAGGGTACAATAGAAACAAGCAAAGAAGGAATTTTCTTTTCAAAAACAACTGCAGCATGAATACTTGCTGCTGCATTTAATTGCGCACTAATCATGTTTTCGTATGCAATGGCGGCAGGCTCGTAAATGGGATTCACTAAAACAGCATCGGTAAAATTGCCTGCAAACTTTTTATTCCAAATGGGCAAATGTTTAAGTTGCACATCAAAAATAGCATCGTCAAATAGCTCTACTTTTTGGGGCTGCGCTTTAAAGTCTGCGAATTCTTTGACGCTCCAATTTAGCTTATAGGAGTTTAACTGTTGAGCCATTGTTAAGCCCGAATGCGCAGAAAAGCCAAAAAAAAGGCAAAAAAAGAGGTATTTCTTGATTTTCATAATTGCAATAAGCTTAAAAATAAGGCTAATTCTTACAAATGCCCCAAATTTCATTAAAATTCCTGTTTAAACGGATATTAGTGTATAAAATTGCCTATTTTTATACAATAAATATTTTATCTATATTTGATGTTCTGACTTAGAATAGCAGATATTCTAAAATTGTTTTTACCTATGTTAAAAAAGAAATTAGGATTATTATTTTTTGGTTTATTAGCCTTAACAGCAGTTAAAGCGCAAGACGCTCATTATTCGCAGTTTTACGCAGCGCCTCTTTACTTAAACCCTGCGTTTGCTGGTACTGCAGATGGCCCTAGGGTTATTTTAAATCACCGTAATCAATGGCCAGGAATTAATAAAGCTTACCGAAACACCGCTTTCTCTTATGATCAATATATGCCAAATTTAAATGGTGGAATTGGCATAATGGTTGCAAATGATAACCAAGCAAATGGTGTTTTCAAAGCCACGCGAATCACTGCAGTTTACTCTTACAACCTAAAAGTAAACAGAAAAATAATGATTAAGCCTGCAATTTCAACTTCATATTCTTCTAATTCGGTGAATACTAATAATTTAATTTGGGGTTACGATGCACAAGGCACGCCAATTTACACCACTAACGACCCTTCAGCAGGCAATTTAAATGCCAGCTATTTAGATTTTGGAACTGGCGCTATCTTATTTTCTGAGAACTTTTTTGGAGGTTTCTCGATCGATCATTTAACCGAACCTAATCAGTCTTTTGATGGTGGAAATTCACCATTACCTCGCAAATACACTATTCATGCTGGAGGCTTTATTCCAGTAGGTAAAAGGCAATATAATGCGTCTATTTCGCCTAACATATTATACCAACAACAAGGGTCTAATAGTCAGTTAAATATTGGTATGTATTACAATAGAGGGCCAATTGTAGCAGGTTCTTGGTATCGTTCTAGTTTTGTAAATGGCGATTCATTTATTGGCTTGGTGGGCTTTAAATATGACATTTACAAGTTTGGCTATAGCTATGATATCATTACTTCAGAGTTAAGGGCTTCCGCATCTGGGGCACATGAATTTTCATTGTCAATCCAATTGCAACAACCGCCTTCGAAGGCTAAGGGTAAAAATTACAAGCGTGTAAATTGCCCTTCTTTCTAAGTATTTGAATAATAATAAATATATTTACTTCGTTAAATCTTAATTCAACATCGCTTATTTGGTAATATGCCAAAGAAGGCAAAACAAATAAAATAACATACAGATGAAAAAATTAATCAATTTTTCTGTTTACTTTTTGATGGCAGGCATGCTAGTTACTGTTTCTTCATGTTCTGAGAAATCAGCTAGAACAGGCTGGAAATACAACGACAAAAAGAACGGTGGCTTTCAAGTATACAAAGACGCAGAACAGGCAACAGGGCCAGGTTTAATCTTCTTAGAAGGCGGAACTTTTGTAATGGGTTCTATGGAGCAAGATTTAGCTTTCGATAATGACAATTACGAAAGAAGAGTTTCTGTTTCTTCTTTTTATATGGATGAAACCGAAGTTACTAACGTTGACTATTGTGAGTATTTATATTGGTTAAAGCGTGTTTATGGTGCAGATTATCCAGAAGCATATGAAAAAGCGTTACCAGACACCTTAGCTTGGAGAAATCCACTCGGATTTAATGAGCCTTATGTAGATAATTATTTACGTCACCCAGCATACAAAAACTATCCAGTAGTAGGCGTTTCTTGGACCCAAGCAAATGAATATTGCGCATGGAGAACAGATCGCGTAAATGAAAGAATTTTAATTGACAAAGGAATATTAAAAGACAATCCTAATCAAGTCAACGAAGACAACTTCAGTACACAAGCTTATCTTTCTGGCCAATACGAAGGCATGGTTAAAAAGAATTTGAAAAACTTAGATCCAAATGGCGAGCCAACTCGTCGTGTGCGTTTAGAAGACGGCATTTTATTACCTAATTACCGTTTACCAACAGAGGCAGAATGGGAATATGCAGCCAAAGCATTGAAAGGAAATTCGCAATTCGAAAATGTAAATCAAAAAAGACTTTATGCTTGGAATGGTTTAACCACTCGTGATCCAGAGGGAAAAGGAAAAGGTATTATGTATGCCAATTACAAAAGAGGTCGTGGAGATAATATGGGTGTTGCTGGCAATTTAAATGACAGTTACGATATAACTGGTCCGGTAAGAGCTTTTGTTCCTAACGATTTTGGTTTATATAATATGGCAGGAAATGTGAGTGAGTGGGTGATGGATGTTTACCGTCCTTTATCTCCAGAAGACAAAAGCGATTTCAATCCATTCCGTGGAAACGTATATACTAAACCTGCTACAGATGCCGATGGAAACATTGCAGAGAAAGATAGTTTAGGAAATGTAAAAAGAGTGGTTGATTACGATGCTTATGCAAGTCCTGATAAACGCGGTGACATTGACGATGAGTCTATGTATGCTTATGGTGTAACCAGTATGATTAATAACAAAGCAAGAGTATACAAAGGTGGATCTTGGAACGATCGCGCTTATTTCTTGAATCCTGGTGTTCGTAGATTTATGGATGAAGACGCAACTGCTTCAGACATAGGATTCCGTTGTGCTATGGTTAGATTAGGATCGCAAGACGCAAAGAAATTTAAAGCTAGAAAACCTAATAAATAATTTTAGCAATATAACCTTTACACCCTCGGATTGCATCCGGGGGTTTTTTTTGATATGCAAGAAGGCGGTTTAAGATTCTCAGAAAATTCAAGTATAGCAAGCCATCCATTGGTGTCTGTTATTACGGTCGTATACAATAGCGAACAGCTTATTGAACGCACTTTGTGTTCGGTTGCAAATCAAACCGCCAAAAATATAGAGCACCTGATCATCGATGGTGCCTCTAAAGATCAAACACTCGCTATTGTAAAATCTTTTCCAAACGGAGTTGCTTATTGGCTTTCGGAGAAGGATAACGGAATTTATGATGCTATGAATAAAGGGATCGAAAAAGCAAATGGTGTGTATCTTATTTTTTTAAATTCGGGTGATGAGTTTTTTGCAGACGATACCATTGAAAAAGTATTTCAAAATAATGCAAATGCAGATGTGTATTATGGCGATACCATTATTACCAACGAACAAGGAGAGGCATTAAGAAACAGAAGATTGCGACCACCTACAAATCTCTCTTGGCAAAGCATGCAAATGGGAATGATTGTTTGTCACCAATCTATTTTTGTAAAAAAAACAATTGCAGTACCTTATCAAACAAAGTATCGTATTTCGGCAGATATTGATTGGCTTATTCGCTGTTTAAAACAAGCCAAAACGGTTTGTAATACTGACCTAGTAATTTCAAAATTTTTGGATGGAGGCATGTCACAAACCAATCAGCGAAAGGGTTTGCAAGAACGCTACGAAATTTTAAATTTTCATTTTGGCTATTTGAAAAACGGGTTCAATCATTTAAAAATGATTGCACGATTGCTTGTCAATAAATTACGAAATTAAAAAATAGATTTCATAGCCGACCACCAAATTACTTTTTGTGCTTGGTTGTTGCTTAGTTCTTCTAAAGAGCTTGCCAATAAAAACGGACAGTCTTCGATTCGAAATACAGTATTAACAGCGACTTCTTTTTCGATGCCGATTTTAGCTAATTCGATCCCAAAACCCAGTACATTGTTACAACTAAAAAATTCTTTTAAGGATTTAAAATGAAGTTCTTCGCATTGTTGTAAATTGACAATGGCAACATCTCTTAATTCTAGTTTGAGCGCAGCCAAAGTTTTCTCCAACAGCAGCAGATCTTTTGCGGCAATAATTTCACTTTTTAATGGCTGATCTATCAATATTAAAATGTATTTGTTGTTCTCTCCAAGGTAATTGTAATGTACACTAGCAGGGGTTTGATCAGAAGAGATTATCGCTTCTTGTTCTGAAGATATAGATGGTTCGGATATAAGATAAACGTCCGAGCCTAAAAGGGCGGCCAAAACGGCTGAATTAGTGGAAAGAAGTGGATTTTGCATAGCTTGAGCTGTAAAAGTATCATTTTTTTAATTTACATACCAATTGCTGCCCTAAATTCGTTGAAACAATTGAAAATTGTCCTAAATTAGCGAACCTAAAACAAACCTAAATCAAAAATTTTAATATTATATTTTTTATGAAGAATTTAACTTGGTCAAAGAAAATTTATTTTTCAGCAGCTACAATGCTTTTTGGATTCGGTGCATTTGCGCAAAATGCCAATACCTTAATGACGGTAGGTAGCGACAAAGTAGGTAAGCAAGAATTTGAAAATGTTTTCAAAAAGAACAATTCAAAATTAGCGGCTAATCCAGATGAGAAGACATTAAGGGAGTATTTAGATTTGTATATCAACTTTAAATTAAAAGTACTAGAAGCGAAAAGTTTCGGGATGGACACAGCGGCTTCCTTTAAAAAAGAACTAGCGGGTTATCGTAAACAATTAGCCGCGCCTTACTTAACAGATAAAGAAGTTACAGAGCAATTAATTAACGAAGCATACGATCGTTCTAAAAAAGAAATTAGGGCAAGTCATATTTTAGTTAATTGTAAAGAAGATGCCAGTGCAAAAGATACCCTTGCAGCTTACAATAAGATTATGGCTATTCGCAAAAAAATCTTAGAGAAAAAAGAAGACTTTGCGAAAGTTGCAATGGAATCTTCAGAAGACCCTAGCGCAAAAACTAATAAAGGGGATTTAGGATTTTTCAGTGTTTTTGCCATGGTGTACTCCTTCGAAAATGCTTGCTACAAAGCAAAGCAAGGAATAGTAACCTTGCCATTTAGAACAAAATATGGTTACCATATTGTAAAAGTGGTTGATGCTAGACCTGCCCAAGGCGAAGTAAAAGTTGCGCATATTATGTTGAGAGCAACAGCTAAACTTAGCAAAGAAGATTCGGTAAGAAACCAAAATAAAATTGCCGAAGTTTATAATATGCTTACCAGTGGACAAAAATTCGAAGAGCTCGCAAAGCAATATTCGGAAGATAAAGGATCCGCGAAAAATGGCGGCGTATTACCCGTTTTTGGAACAGGCAAAATGGTACCCGAATTTGAATCAGAAGCTTTTGCACTTAAAAATGTAAATGATTATAGCAAACCTTTTACTACTTCTTACGGATGGCATATTGTAAAATTAGTAGAACGCAAATCGTTGCCAACATTTGATGCGGCGAAAGCAGACATCAAAGCAAAAATCAGTCGTGATTCTAGAGCAGATATTAACAAGCAATCATTTATTGTTAAGTTAAAAAAGGAATATAAATTTATCGAGACACTAGCCTCACTCAAGAAATTCTATTCAAAAGCAGATTCTAATTTAGCTATTAGTGCTTTCAAAAAGCAAGAAACAATTAACCCTAAAGACCCAATTTTTACAATAGGTACAACTGTTTATACAGTGGCTGATTACGCAGATTATTTGACGCAGTATCAGTTTAATATGTTAAAAGACAATATGTCGAAGGCTAAAAAAGATGCCTATGATAATTTTGTGAATAAAACATTATTAGATTACGAAGAAAACAGGTTAGATCAAAAATATCCAGAATTTAAAACCTTGATGGAAGAATATAGAGATGGAATTCTGCTGTTCGAATTAACAGATCAAAAGGTTTGGTCTGCTGCCGTAAAAGATACCACAGGATTAGAATTATTTTTCGAACAAAATAAAGTAAACTACCAATGGTCAGATCGTTTAGATGCAAAAATTTATACCTGTGCAAACGAAGCAATCGCAAATGATGTTCGTCAAATTATCAAGAATAAAAAAATTACCGAAGATTCATTATTAAGAAGAATAAATAAAAGCAACCCTCTTAACTTAGCTATCAAATCAGATAAGTTTGAAAAAGGGGAAAACGCAATTATTGATGGTATCGTTTGGAAAAAGAGCGTAAGCCCAAATATTATTGCAAACAACACGGTTGTATTTGTAAAGGTGAAGGCTAAATTAAATGCTCAAACAAAAGCCTTAAACGAAGTAAGAGGAACCGTTACAGCAGACTATCAGAATAAGTTAGAGAAAGAATGGATTGGTGTTTTAAAACAAAAATATCCGGTACAAGTAGACGATGCAGTGT
This sequence comes from Sphingobacteriales bacterium, assembly GCA_947505035.1. Lineage (GTDB taxonomy): Bacteria > Bacteroidota > Bacteroidia > Sphingobacteriales > Sphingobacteriaceae > CAIKLP01. Next base: position 30,139 of record CANNIS010000005.1, on the reverse strand, counting down.
TCCGTACCTTGTTTGCTAAATAAATTAATAATGCGTGTAATTGGATTTTTACTTTTGTTGAGCTTGAGTGCGTGCAATTATGTCGCAAGTTTTATCGGTGCTAAAGAAAAGCCAATTGCACGCGTTTTCGATAAAGAATTACTGCCTTCAGATTTAATTAATATTGTGCCGAATGGTACTTCTAAAAATGATAGTATCGAGATTGTAAATGCCTATGTTGAAAATTGGGTAAAACAAGAAGTGATTTTAAAACAGGCTATGGATAACGCTAATTTAGACCAAGCTGTCATCGAATTGCAATTAGCAAACTATAAAAACTCTTTGGTTATTTATGCCTACGAAGAGCAGTTGGTTGCACAAAAACTAGACACAACGGTTTCAGAAAAAGAATTGCTCAATTTTTATAATACCAATAAAGATAATTTTGAGTTAAAGAAGAGTATTGTTAAGGCATCCTTTATTAAGCTACCCAAAAATGCTGCTCAATTAAATTTGGTAAAGAAATGGTTTAATTCTGCTAGGCCAAGAGATAAAGCAGACTTAGAAACTTATTGTATGCAATTTGCTAGTGATTATCTTTTTGCAGACACCGCTTGGCAATACCTAGATGATTTACAATCAAAAATTCCATTGGGTAAGTTTTCAGAGGACGCCATTTTACAAAACGGGAAACGCTTAGAATTCACTGATGCTAACTTTATTTATCTGGTTTTTATAAAAGATTTCATGTACAGAGAAGAAACCTCTCCATTGTCATTCGAAATCGATAATATTCGAAATAGTATTATCAATAAAAGAAAGTTAGTCTTAATCAATAGCATGGAACAAGGTGTTTATCAAAAGGCTATTGCAGACAAAGACATAGAAATTAATTTGGATGAAAAATAATAAACAAATGAACACAAGAAAAAGGATTATCTTTTTTGTCCTTCTGTTGGTAATCAATTTTGCTGCAAATGCACAAGATAAAATTGCCGATAAAATTATTGCGGTGCTAGGAGAGAATATTGTTTTACAATCCGATATTGATGGTCAGTTTGCGCAATACATTGCACAAGGCTATGCCAATAAACCCGAATTGAAATGTCAAATTTTAGAGTCCTTGATCACTCAAAAATTATTACAAAACCAAGCGCAATTAGACAGTATTGAAGTAAGTGAAGGGCAGGTAGAAGATGAGCTAAATAGAAGATTAAACTATTTTATTTCGCAAATTGGATCTCAAGAAAAACTAGAACAATTTTTAGGCAAGTCGGTAATTGAATTTAAATCAGATTTAAGAGACGACGTTCGATCGGTGATTATGGCTCAAAATATGCAGTCGCAAATTACCAGGGGAGTAACAATAACCCCGAACGAAATCAAAACTTTTTATGATAAAATTCCTGTAGATAGCTTACCGTATTTTAATAAGGAAGTGCAGCTTGCGGTAATCGTAAAAAAGCCCGAAATAAGTTTAGCATCTAAAACAGAGGCTAAAGATAAATTAGAAGAACTAAGAGCACGCGTTGCTAAAGGAGAAGACTTCGCAACACTTGCTATTTTATATTCACAAGACGGCTCTGCTAAAAGTGGCGGAGAGCTTGGCTTTGTAGGCAGAGGGGCTTTGGTGAAAGCATTCGAAGCGGTCGCTTTTAAATTAAAACCAGGAGAGTTGTCTAATATAGTAGAAACTGAATTTGGATTTCATATTGTACAATTAGTGGAGCGAAGAGGCGAACAAGTAAATGTACGTCATATTTTAATTAAGCCAAGCACCAAATCTTCGGACTTAAAAAAAGCCAAATCGGATTTAGATAGTTTATATATTTTACTTATTGCCAACGAGCTTAAATTTACAGATGCAGCGGCAATACATTCTGATGACGATGCTACTAAAAGAAACGGAGGAATGATGCAAAACGCGCAAGACGGCAGCACCAAAATCCCTACAGACCAATTAGATCCTAATTTATTTTTTGCAATAGATAATTTGAAAGTGGGCGAAATCGCACAGCCTACCTTATTCACCTTGCCAAGTGGCGAGCAGGCTTATCGTATGGTGCAATTTATTTCTAAAACAGAACCCCATCGTGCAAATTTAAAAGATGATTATCAAAAAATTCAACAAGCTGCTTTGAGTAGTAAGCAAAACAAAACAATGGAAGATTGGTTCGATAAAAAAAGAGCCAGTACTTTTATAAAAATTTCAGAAGATTTTAATTATTGCACTACATTAGATAAATGGTTTGCAGCATCATCAAAAGGGAAACAAGTCGATAAATAATATGTATAAGTCGGAAGTAGAAGCGGTAGCAGCATTAGCGGCAAGCTATCAAGAGATAACCAAAGAAGTTGGAAAAGTAATTGTTGGCCAAGACGAAGTTTTAAAAGCAGTCTTAATTTCTATTTTTAGCAATGGGCATTGTTTATTAGTTGGTGTTCCCGGTTTAGCAAAAACATTATTGGTGCAAACCATTGCACAAGTACTAGATTTAAGTTATAATAGGATTCAATTTACACCCGACTTAATGCCATCGGATATTACCGGTGCAGAAATTTTGGACGAAAACAGAACTTTTAAATTTATCAAAGGCCCAATTTTTTCAAATATTATTTTAGCAGACGAAATAAATAGAACGCCGCCTAAAACGCAGGCTGCATTATTAGAGTCTATGCAAGAACGTGGGGTAACTGCAGCAGGTGTTCACCATAGCTTGCCTTCCCCATTTTTTGTTTTAGCTACACAAAATCCCATAGAACAAGAAGGAACTTATCCATTGCCCGAAGCACAGCTCGATCGATTTATGTTTAATGTTTGGTTAGATTATCCAAGTTTCGAACAAGAATTAAATATTGTTAAAAACACGACAAGCAACAAGGTAGTTGATTTGAAAAAAATTATCAATGCTGCACAAATCTTATATTTTCAAAAATTAGTTAGAAGTATACCCGTAGCAGATAATGTTATTGCCTATGCAGTTTCATTAGTAGCCAAAACAAGACCTGGAAGAGTGGGCGCTAGCCCAGAGGCAGACAAATATTTATCTTGGGGTGCTGGTCCAAGAGCAAGTCAGTTTTTAGTTTTGGGAGCTAAATGTCATGCGGCCATTCATCAAAAATTTTCACCAGATATAGAAGACGTAAAAGCAGTAGCAACTGCCGTGCTCCGTCATAGAATTGTGCGAAATTATAAAGCAGAGGCAGAGGGTATCAGTGTAGAAGCGATTATCGAAAAATTACTTTAAATATTTTCTTGTTTTCTGATTCTCCATTCTTTCGGATAAGCATTATTGATCCTATTACCCAATAATTTCGCCCAACCTAAAGCGTAATTTTTGTATTTCATTAAATGCCATCCTTTCGCGTTTCCTTGAGATGGCATATCATTTTTTTGTAAATATAAAATGGCATCATCATAACTCAATTCAATACTTGGTAGCAGATCGGAGCGATAATTGCTCATCGCCAATGCCTGCGAGGGAATCAGCTCTTCTCGAATTAATTGGCCAATTTCAGTCCCAAATTTTTTAATATGTAATTTCGTATTCAATACGCCTAGCATTTGTGCGCTAATTTCTTTTGGAATAAAAAGCAATTGATCTTGGTGTACAATAAATTCTGGATCAGTAGCCGTAAGGAATTGTGCAGCAATGGCCTTTGATTTTTTATCTGCGAAATTAATTTTCTTGGAAAGTCTAGGCCAATTACCTTCCGAAAAGTTATTCGATTTTCTAATTGCAGTTACAAAAAAACCTTCACCTTTATTTTGATGGGGTAAAAATTTATAGGCGTGTATATTGTTATGTTTACTAATGGTAATTTCTGGAAAAGCATTGCAATTCATTGCTAATGATTCCCAGTCGCCACTAGTAATCAGTGGTAAGATTTGCATTTCGTCTTCTTCTTCCGAAAAAGTACAAGTGCTATAAATCAGTATTCCTCTAGGCTTCACTAATTTTGTCGCTTCTTCTAGGATTCTTTGCTGTCTTGCGCTACAGAGCTTTACATTCCCTTCATTCCATTCTAATCTTGCAGTAGGGTCTTTTCTAAACATGCCCTCGCCAGAACAAGGTGCATCTATTACCACTACATCAAAACAATTTTCGAAATCGGTAAAATGTGCTGGGTCGTTATCGCAAACAATCACATTTGCATTTCCCCAACGGGTACAATTTTCGGCTAATATATTTGCACGTTGCGCAATGGTTTCGTTAGCAATTAAAAAACTATCGTCAGAAATTAAAGATAAAATATGGGTGCTTTTCCCACCTGGTGCTGCACACAAGTCCAATACCCTTAGGGCATTATTGGTATCAACATGTTGCTTAAATATTTCTGCAATAAACATAGAGCTTGCTTCTTGAACATAATATGCGCCAGCGTGAAACAGCGGGTCGAAAGTAAAAGAAGGTCTTTCTGCTAAAAAGAAAGCCTTATCAGCCCACGCAATTGGGCTAGTATTGATAAAAGGGTTCGAAGTAGATTTGCTCGGATTTAGTCTAACAGAAGTATAAGTAGCATCATCTAGTGCAGTTATTATTGCGCTTGCTTGCTCGGGAAACTGCTGTTCGATTTTTTTAATAAAATCTGCTGGGAGCATGGTCATCTTGCTAAATTAAAAATAATTCGATTGTAACAGAAATTTTAGCACAAAGCATATTTTTCTTAAAATTACTTTAATTATTTTTTTAATTTGCAAGATGTTCAGCAAATCTATGAAGTTATTTAGCATTACCAGCGTATTGGCTATTTTGAGCCTAACCGCATTTTCTTATTGCGCTCCAGATACCACTATTAAGGTTTTACATCCAGAGGAAAAACAAATAGAAGTGAGCAGACAAGTAGCGAGTTTGATTGCAAATTATAATTACAAAAAAGTGCCAATCGGCGATTCTTTATCACGATTAATTTTTGATAATTATTTAAAATCTTTAGATGATAACCGAGTATATTTTTTCGAAAAAGAGGTAATTGAATTTAAAGAAAATAGAGATTTAATGGATGACCAAATGGTGATGGGCGATTTAGAACCCGCATACCATATGTTTAATGTTTACTTGGAAAGGTATGTCAATAGAATACAATTCATGATTGCGCAATTGCCAACAATTGCATTTAATTTTACAAAAAACGAATCTTTAGTGTACAATAGAGAAAAACTACCATTCATGCAAACTCAAGTAGAGATGGATGCCTACTGGATGCAAAGATTAAAATATGATTTACTGAATTTAAAATTAGCTGGCACAGACGAAGCAAAAAGCAAAGAGACTTTAAAAAAACGCTACGAAAATTTACTTTCGCAAATTGCTAAGATAGAGAGTTACGATGCCTTCCAATCTTTAATGACCGCCTATACCGAATCTATAGATCCGCACACAAATTATTTCAATCCAAATAATGCCGCAAAATTTAACATTGATATGGCAAGGTCATTGGAAGGAATTGGTGCAACCTTAAAATTTGAAAACGATTTTGTAATGGTTGCTGCCGTTGTACCCGGAGGTCCTGCAGATAAATCTGGACAAATTGCAATTGATGATAAATTTGTAGCCGTTGCACAAGGGGATGGAGAGTTTGTAGACATTGTAGGCTGGAGATTAGATAACGCAATTCAATTAATTAGAGGAGCTAAAGGAACAACAGTTAGGCTAAAAATTGTTTCAAAAGGACAAGGCATTGCCAGTCCAAAAATCATTTCTATTGTAAGAGAAAAAATCGTATTACAAGATCAATCCGTTAAAAAAGAAATCAAAACCATACAATCAAATGGTAAGGAGATAAAAATTGGCATTATTGATATTCCTGCATTTTACGCTGATTTTAAAGCTTATCAAGCAGGCGATTTAAATTATAAAAGCACTACTCGTGATGTTAAATTGATTATTGATTCTTTAAAATCTGAAAAAGTAGATGCTATTGTTGTTGACCTAAGAAGCAATGGCGGTGGCTCTTTGATGGAAGCCATTGATTTAACTGGATTATTTTTAGAGCAAGGCCCTGTTGTACAAGTGCGCGATACTAAAAACAAAATTGAAATAGGCGAAGATGATGATCCAAGTATTTTGTGGGATGGTCCAATAGCAGTATTAATCGATCGATTCAGTGCATCTGCATCCGAAATTTTTGCTGCAGCTATTCAAGATTATGGCAGAGGAATTATTATAGGTACACAAAGTTATGGCAAAGGCACAGTACAAAATTCGATCGATTTAGATCAAATGATGGGCGAAGGTGCCTCTAAGGTAATTGGTAATACCAATAAATTCGGACAAATAAATTTAACTATCGCCAAGTTTTATCGCATCAATGGCAGTTCAACTCAGCATAAAGGCGTAAGCCCCGACATTGCATTTCCAATGGTTTTTGCTGCCGACAAATATGGTGAAAGTGCCGAACCTGCTGCTTTACCATGGGATGAGATTAAGCGAAGTAATTACAAAACTTTAGCAAACATTGCGCCTATTAAAAGAGTATTAATAGAAAAGCATGATAAAAGAATGAAAGGGAATAAAGATTTCGAACATTTACTAGCAGACATCAAAGAATTAAAATTGCGCGATGCAGAAACATCTGCGACATTAAATGAAGGGGTAGCCAAAAAAGAAAGAGATGAAAAAGAAGCGGAAAGTTTGGGTAGAGATAATGAAAAAAGAATTGCCAGAGGACTTGCTCCAATTAAAAAAGGCGACCCTAAGCCTAAAGCCGAGAAAGCGTTTGATTTTATGCTCGAAGAGTCTTGTATAATTGTTGGCGATTTTGTACAAGCGATTCAAAAATAATTTTTAATAATTTAAAAGCGCACTGAGTTTTTCTGCAATCCTTGATTTTGCTAAAAAATTATCTTCTAAGCCTTTATCCATTGGAATGGCGGTATCTAAGCTTGCACAGCGAACCACTGGTGCGTCTAAAAAGCTAAAACAATGTTCTGCTATATGAGCCGCTAGTTCTGCGCCAAATCCATTCGTTAGGGTATCTTCGTGTAAAATAAATGCACGGCCCGTTTTTCGCACAGATTGTTCAACGGCATTTTTATCCCAAGGTTGCAAACTTCTTAGGTCAATTAAATCTGCATCGATGTTTGTGTTTTCATTTAGATAGTCTAATGCCCAATGCACACCTAATCCATAGGTAATAATAGAAACTTTATTTCCAGATTTAATTAATTTAGCTTCTCCAATAGGTGTGGTATAGTAATCGTCTAATATTTCTTCTGAAATACCGCGATATAAAAATTTATGTTCAAAATACATAACCGGATTTGGATCTTCTATGGCGCTGGCAAGCAAACCTTTTGCATCGGATGGGAATGCAGGGTAAACAACTTTTAATCCTGGTGTTTTTGTAAACCAAGCTTCATTACTTTGCGAATGGAATGGTCCAGCACCTGTGCCCGCGCCTGTTGGCATACGAATTACCACATCAACCGCTTGTCCCCATCTGTAATAAGTTTTAGCAAGGTTATTGATTATTTGATTGAAGCCAACCGTAGCAAAATCTGCGAATTGCATTTCCATAATTGCTTTGTGGTGGTTAATGGCCAAACCCATTGCTGCACCTACAATTGCAGATTCGCAAAGTGGAGTGTTGCGCACTCTTTCTTTTCCAAACTCTTCCACAAAGCCTTCCGTAATTTTAAACGCGCCACCATATTCTGCTACGTCTTGCCCCATGATCACTAAATTCGAATGTTTACGCATGGCTTGTTTCATGGCATCCGAAATAGCGTCTAAAAATCTTTTATTTGTTTTGTTATCTGATGTTGTAACAATTTGTTTTGCAGCAGGTGCATACATGTCCTGCAACTCTGTTTCCGAAGATATGCTAACCGATGGGTCGTTGAATGCTTGAATAACAGCTGCATCAATTTCCTCTTTATAATTTAACTTTAAATTCGAAATAAATGCTTCGTCAATAATTTTTTCTGCTAATAGAAATTGTTCATAGTTTTCTACTGGATCTTTTGCTGCCCAAAATTCCAATAAATCTTTAGGCACATACTTTATACCAGAAGCTTCTTCGTGGCCACGCATCCTAAAAGTTTTACATTCAATTAATATGGGTCGCGGATCAATGCTAATTTCATCTGCGTATTTTTTGATCGTATGGTAAACTTCTAAAATATTATTGCCATCAATTTGAATGGCTTCTATTCCATAACCTATGCCTTTGTCGGCAAGATTTTCGCATTTATATTGTTCCGATACCGGAGTAGAAAGACCATAACCATTATTTTCAATCACAAAAATAACCGGCAAATTCCAAACCGCTGCCACGTTAAGTGCTTCATGAAAATCACCTTCACTTGTTGCGCCGTCGCCAGTAAATACAAGCGTTGCTTTTGCAGTATTTGTTAATTTGTCTGCAAGGGCAATCCCGTCTGCTAAGGCCAATTGAGGGCCCAAGTGCGAGATCATGCCTATAATTTTATAATCTTGTGTGCCAAAATGAAAAGAACGATCACGGCCTTTAGTAAAGCCAGTCGATTTACCTTGAAACTGTGCAATTAATTTGGCCAATGGAATATTTCTTGAGGTAAATACACCAAGGTTTCGGTGCATGGGTAAAATATAAGAAGAAGCATCTAAAGCCATAGTAGATCCAACAGATATAGCCTCTTGGCCAATACCCGAAAACCATTTGCCAATTTTACCTTGTCTAAGTAAAATCAACATTTTTTCTTCGATCATTCTTGGCTTTAAAATTTGCTGATAAAGCGCAATTAATAATTCATCGGAACAGTTGTTGCGGTCGAATTTCATGTTAAGCGTAATTTTATTTTATTTTTTCTTTGGATTTGTTTTAGCTCTCCAAAGTTGTGCAAATGATTGCTCTTCAAAAAGTGGCAATGCTCTTCTTTTTCCCCAAGATTGCGCAAATAATTTACGCACAAAATAGCTTTTCCATTTACCAGTAAACAAATCAATTAATTTTCGGTGTAGCATAGATTGCTTCCAAAAAAACCAAGCTATTTTTTCGCTTTTAGGATAAATTTGTTGTGCTACAGCATCTCTTCTGTTATACAATAACACTTTATGAATATCAATTTTTACTGGGCACACTTCGGAGCAATTACCACATAAAGTAGAGGCATAACTCAAATGCTTAAATTCTTCCATGCCTTTTAGGTGAGGCGTGATGATACTACCAATAGGGCCACTGTAGGTTGTGTCGTAGCTGTGCCCACCAATATTTTTATATACAGGACAGGCATTTAAGCATGCACCACATCGAATGCAATACAAGGCTTGGCGTTGGTCTTTTTGCGCTAATAAATTACTGCGACCATTATCTATTAGCACCACATACATTTCTTCTGGACCATCACTTTCTCCTAATTTTTTTGGCCCATTTAAAATAGAATTGTAAACGGTCATTTGTTGTCCTGTACCTCGGGTACTTAATAGTGGCCAAAATAAATCTAAATCTTTTATAGAGGGAATGATTTTTTCTATACCAACAACAGCAATATGCACTTTTGGAAAAGTGGTACTGAGTCTAGCATTGCCCTCGTTTTCGGTAATGGAAATACTACCTGTGTCGGCTATTAAAAAATTAGCTCCAGTTATGCCGGCTGTTGCTGTGGTATATTTTGCGCGAAGCAATTCTCTTGCTTTGAGTGTGAGTGCTTCGGGGCTTGCATCTAAAGGAGTCCCGAATTTTTCGTGAAACAGTTTCGCAATATCTTCTTTAGATAAATGCATCGCTGGAGTTACAATGTGGTAAGGCTTTTGGCCAAGTAGTTGGACAATATATTCACCTAAGTCGGTTTCTATCGAATCTATTTTGTGTGCTGCTAGAAATTCGTTTAGCTCAATTTCTTCGCAAGCCATCGACTTCGATTTGACCAGCATTTTTGTTTCGTGTTTTTTAAGAATAGCAAGAATTTCTTTTTGCGCTTCTTCTACCGTGTTTGCCCAAATAACTTTTCCGCCTTTTCTGATGAAGTTACTCTCAAACTCTAAAAGATAGCGATCAAGGTTTTCAATTGTTTTCCATTTAATAAGGTGTGCTTTTTTTCGGGCAGCTTCTAGGTTAGCAAATTGGGGAAGACCTTTTGCAACAGCGATATCGTATTTGCCAATATTAAATTTAATTTTTTGTCGATGCGACGCATCAAAAGATTTCTCTTCTGTTTTTGATTGAAATTGTGATGCAGTCGTACTCATTATAAATTTATATAGCTTTTAACGGTTATTTTCAAAATCGTTTTTCTTGTCTTTATTTAAGGGTTCTTCGCGATTGGCAATCTCCCATGCAGTATAAAAAACAAGTTTTGTTCTATTGCTAAGCATCGGAAAATTTATTTTAGAAATTTCGTCTGTTGCTTTGTGATAGTCTTCGTGTACACCATTGAAATAAAAAATAATTGGAATATTGTATTTCGCAAAATTATAATGATCGCTTCTGTAGTAAAACCGATTTGGATCGCTTGGGCTATTGAATGTATAGTCTAAATTCATATGAGTATAAGCACTATTCATTTTTTCATTTATTTCATGTAAATCCGAACTAATTTTATCCGAACCAATTACATAAATATAATTAGAATCTTTTTTATGTGCCTCATCTACTCTACCAATCATGTCGATGTTTAAATCGCAAACGCTATTATTTATTGGGAAGATAGGGTTGCTTGTATAGAATTGTGAACCCAACAAACCTTTTTCTTCTCCGGCTACCGTCATAAATACGATGCTGCGTTTTGGTCCTTGACCTTGCGCTCTTGCTAAAGCGAAGGCTTCCGCAATTTCAATCACGCCAACAGTACCAGAGCCATCATCATCGGCACCATTGTAAACTTCATTATCAATTACACCGATGTGGTCGTAGTGTGCAGTAATATAAATATATTCGTTTGGCCTTTCTGTTCCTGGAATATAGCCAATTACATTTTCGGCATTGAGTGATTCTTCGAGAAAAACAATATTTGCAGCAATCGTGCTTTTAAGTACGAATGGATCAATGCTTCTGCGCTTACTGTATTTTTTTCTAAGCTTATTTATGTTTTTATTGTTAGGCGCAAGTAATGCAGTTGCAAGGCTGTCGTTGATAGTAATGACAGGGCAAGCTTGCAGCACCTTTTCTTTGCTTTCAGCTTCTAGTCCTTTTTTTTGGTTTTCTGCCAATTGCATACTTGGCGTTTCCATTTGGTGTTTATAGTTTTTCGCAAACTTTGCGTAGTCGGCATCGACAATTAAAATTGCTTTTGGCTTTAGTTTTTGAATAGCAGCAATCTTTTTGTTTTTATTAGACCATTCACTTTTTTCTTTACTATTACTCAGCAGGTAAAGACCTTTTTTATTTTTAGGCTCCCCAGCTAAAATCACGACCACTTTTCCTTCAACATAATAGTCTTTAAAGTCATTCCTTTTTTTATCTATAATCCCATATCCAGCAAAGATTATTTCGTTGCTTTGAAAATTTACATTACTAATATTTTTTGCACAGAAAAAATCGTCGCCAAAATTAAATTGTTGCTGGTTAACTATGAATTTTCGAGCGGCTAATGTTTTTTTGACTAAGTTGAAGGTTTGAAAAAAACGATCATCGCCAGCAGGTGTTAATCTTAATCTGTCAAATTCATTTGCAATATAAATGGCTGCTACCTTTTGTCCTTTTTGTCCGGTTTCTCTTCCTTGGTATTCGTCAGAAGCCAATACCGAAAGGTGTTTGTATAAATCTTTTGGATTGATACTTTCCCCAAAATCTGTTGGGCTAATGGGTTTCTGTGCAAATGCGATGCTGCTCATGCTAAAGGCAATGCCTAAGAAAATATTTTTTTTCATTTGATTGATTCGAATGGATTAGCAATTAATTTTATTTACTCTATTAGCATGTCTACCGCCTTCGAAAGCAGTATTTATAAATAACGTGGTAATTTCTTTTGCTTTTGCAATGCTTACAAAACGAGCTGGAATACATAATATATTGGCATCGTTATGCGAGCGCGCAAGGCTAGCTAATGTGCTATCCCAGCAAATAGCCGCTCTAATATCTTTGTGTTTATTGGCGGTAATAGCAACACCATTTGCGCTTCCGCAAATAAGAATTCCCATTTCAAATTCATTGTTGTTAATTGCATTTGCCACAGGATGTACAAAGTCTGGATAGTCTACAGAGTCTAAATTATAAGGACCAAAGTCTTTCACTTCGTGACCATCAGCTTTTAGCATTTCAATTAAAACTTCTTTGTATTCGAAACCAGCGTGGTCTCCTCCAATTGCAATTTTCATATTAGTTGTTTTGATAAAATAAATCCTCTACTATTTTTTTTCTTTTTACTACGCGAGCCGATACAAAAATACTGATCTCGTATAATAAGTATAAAGGGGCTGCCACTAGCAACAAGGTAGGTGCATCTGGTGTTGGTGTAATAAACGCTGCAATTAAAATAATTAAAAAGAAAGCAATTCTTCTGTTGCTGCGCATAAATTTTGGGGTCATGATACCAATCTTTGACAAGAAATAAATCACAATTGGCAATTCAAAAACCAAACCAGTTGCCATGGTAAGTATTGCCACCGTTGAGAGGTAGCTATCTAGGGTAATCTGGTTAATAATTTCTGAACTAATTTCGTAGCTCCCTAAAAAGTTAATAGACATTGGCGTAATAATAAAATAGCCAAATATAATGCCTGTTAAAAATAAAAAAGAGCCATAAAAAATTAATCCTCTTGCATTCCCCCTTTCTTTTTTACTTAAACCTGGTTTGATGAAACTCCAAAGCTCGAACAGCAAATAAGGGAAGCCCATAATAAAGCCTGCATAAAATGCAGCAGTTAAGTGTAAATTAAATTGTCCAGCCATCGTGTTGTTCATGATGCTGAAATTTATTTTATCGATGCACAATCCGGCGTCTAAATTATAGTAATTCGAAATTTCACACAATTTCCTGTAGGTCCAAAAATCAGTTTTCTTTGGTCCAAATATAATGACATCGAATAAAATATCTTTATACATAAAAGCAGTTAGCGCCAAAGTAATGATTACTGCTGAGGACCTTACTAAATGCCAGCGCAATGCTTCCAGATGATCTACGAAAGACATCTCTGCATTTGGATTAGTTGCGCTGCGTATTTTTTTAAAAAAGTCGGACATATTGAATATCAAATTTAGGAAAGTATTTCAGATGAGCTCAATTAATTATCAATAAAAAAAGCGAGCTTAAACTCGCTTTTTTTATTATTCCGAAAAGTCGAAACTCTCTAAGAACTTTGTAGTAAAGTTCCCCGCTCTAAATTCGGGGTCTTTTAATAATTTCAAGTGAAATGGAATGGTTGTTTTTACGCCTTCGATCACGAATTCGCTCAAGGCTCTTTCCATGGTAGAAATAGCTTCTTCTCTAGTTTGCGCAACAGTAATCAGTTTTGCAATCATAGAGTCATAATTTGAAGGAATTACATAGCCGGCGTAAACATGGGTGTCTACGCGCACTCCGTGACCTCCTGGACTATGAAAATTGGTAATCTTACCTGGTGAGGGTCTGAAATTATTCCATGGATCTTCTGCATTAATTCTGCATTCAATCGCGTGCATGGTTGGCTCGTAGTTTTTGCCAGAAATAGCAATGCCTGCAGCCACTTTAATTTGTTCTTTAATTAAATCGAAATTAATTACCTCTTCGGTAACTGGGTGCTCTACCTGAATACGAGTATTCATTTCCATGAAATAGAAGTTACGGTGTTTATCTACTAGAAATTCAACCGTACCAGCACCTTCGTAATTAACTGCTCTTGCTCCCTTGATAGCTGCTTCACCCATTTTTTGACGCAATTCCGCGGTCATAAATGGCGAAGGAGATTCTTCTACTAATTTTTGATGACGTCTTTGAATAGAGCAATCTCTTTCTGATAAATGACAAACTTTTCCAAACTGGTCGCCGATCACTTGAATTTCGATGTGTCTTGGATCTTCGATAAATTTTTCTAAATAAATACCGTCGTTCCCAAATGCCGCTCCTGCTTCTTGTCTAGCCGAATCCCATGCGCCTTCAAACTCTTCGTCTTTCCAAACAATTCGCATGCCTCTTCCACCACCACCTGCAGTTGCTTTTAAAATAATTGGATAACCAATTTCATTTGCTACGCTTATACCTTGTTTAACATCTGTCAATAAACCTGCCGAGCCTGGTATGGTAGGAACGCCTGCTGCAATCATCGTATTTTTTGCAGAAGCCTTGTCGCCCATTCCATTAATTTGTTCTGGAGTAGCGCCAATAAATTTAATACCATAATCACGGCAAATCTGAGAGAATTTGGCGTTCTCTGAAAGAAAGCCATAACCAGGATGAATGGCATCGGCATTGGTAATTTCGGCTGCAGAAATTAAATGCGGAATACTTAAATAAGAATCTTTGCTCGGCGCAGGGCCAATACAAACAGCCTCATCAGCAAATCGAACATGTAAACTATCGCGGTCTGCAGTAGAATAAACAGCAACGGTTTTGATGCCCATTTCTTTACAGGTGCGAATAATTCGTAAGGCAATTTCACCTCTATTTGCAATTAATATTTTTTTGAACATAATAGCTTTTGAATTTTTAATAACGATTGTAGTAAAATTTTCAATGTAAAAATTACATTGGCTCTACTAAGAATAATGGTTGATCGTATTCAATCGGAGAAGCATTGTCAATTAAAATTTTCACAATTTTACCCGACACTTCTGATTCGATTTCGTTAAATAATTTCATTGCTTCAATTACGCATAACACATTTCCTGGTCCAATTTTATCACCAACATTTACAAACGAAGGTTTGTCTGGTGTTGCTGAACGGTAAAAAGTTCCAATCATTGGCGATTTAATGGTAATTAAATTTGCGTTTTCATTTACTACTGGAGCCACTGGCGCAGGAGCTGCTGCCGCAACAGGCGGAGCTGCAATTGGCATAGGTGCTGCTTGCATGTTTACAACAGTAGGCGCATTACCTTGCGCTTTAATCGTTATTTTAAAATCTTTTCTGTCAATAGACACTTCGCTTACACCAGATTTCGCAACAAATTTGATGAGCTCTTGTATTTCTTTAATATCCATATCGATTATTTTAAATTTATTTTTAAAAACTATTTAGTATCGTAGGCCCATTTAATATAAACAGCACCCCAAGTAAATCCTCCACCAAAAGCAGCCAAAACAATATTGTCTCCTTTTTTTAATTGACTTTCCCATTCCCATAAACACAATGGAATAGTACCGTTCGTTGTATTTCCATATTTATGAATATTGAGCATTACTTTCTCGCTACCAATACCCATTCTGCTAGCAGTTGCATCGATGATTCTTTTATTTGCTTGATGCGGCACAAGCCAAGCAATATCGTCGGCAACTAAATGATTTTTCTCCATAATTTCTGCCGAAACTTCTGCCATGTTGGTAACCGCAAATTTATAAACAGATTGACCTTCTTGGTAAACGTAATGTTCTTTGGCATCTACTGTTTCGTGCGATGCCGGCTTTGACGATCCACCTGCTTTTTGATGTAAATGTATTCTGCCGGAACCATCGCTTTTTAAAATCGAATCAACTATTCCATTTTCATCTGTCGAAGGTTCTAATAAAACTGCACCAGCGCCATCGCCAAAAATAATACAAGTAGTACGGTCTTCGTAATTAATGATCGACGACATTTTATCGCCACCTACTACTACTATTTTTTTATAACTACCCGCTTCAATAAATTTTGTAGCGGTGGTAAGTGCGTAAATAAAACCAGAACAAGCCGCATTAATATCGAAACCAAAAGCGTTTTTAGCACCAATTTTATCGGTAATAATATTCGCAGTTGCCGGAAATTGCATATCGGGTGTGGTAGTCGCACAAATCAGTAAATCAATTTCAGATGCATCGATTCCTTTTTTTGCAAGTAGACCTAGCACCGCTGCTGCGCCCATATCTGAGGTGCCTTTGCCTTCCCCTTTTAAAATTCTTCTTTCTTGAATGCCAGTTCTAGTTTGAATCCACTCGTCGGTGGTATCTACCATTACTTCTAATTCTTTATTCGTAAGAACATAGTCTGGAACATATCCAAATACTCCGGTAATGGCTGCGCGAGTTTTATTCATTTAGTTTATTCCTTGAATGCCGCTTTAATTTTTTCTGTCAAATTTGTACTCACCATTTCTTTGGCAAGTAAAATCAAATTTTTAATTGCAATATCGTTTGATATACCATGGCCAACCACTACAGGAGCGTTGACACCAAGTACAGGGCTGCCTCCATAATTCTCGTAATTTAAACGAGCAAAAAATGGCGCATCCATTCCTTTTCCAGCAGTCATATCATGAAATGTTTCTGATAGTTTTAATACAATGTTACCGGTGAATCCATCGCAAACAATTACATCTGCTTTGTCGTTGAATAAATCACGACCTTCGATATTCCCAATAAAATTAATATTTGCTGTTTCTTTTAAAAGCGGATAAGTGGCTTGTGTGAGTAGGTTTCCTTTTTCGGCTTCTTCACCAATATTTAGCAAACCTACTTTTGGATTTTTAATTCCAAATAAAATTTCGGCGACTAAAGAACCTAAAATTGCAAATTGCACTAAGAGTTCTGGTTTGCAATCGGCATTAGCGCCAACGTCTAAGATTACTCCAAATCCGCCATTCTCTTTTGGTAAATAAGAGCAAATGGCAGGTCTGTTCATTCCTGGAATTGTTTTTACGCTAAACATAGAACCTACTAACATAGCGCCAGAATTTCCAGCACTTGCAAAGGCATCAATGTTGCCCTCTTTTAGCATTTGGAATCCAATACTTAAACTTGAATTTGGTTTTTGAGAAAGTGCGCGAGTGGGGTGTTCACCCATTTCGATTACTTGATCTGCATGAATAAAGTCGAACAAACTAGCGTCCACCCCGTTTTCGGCAAGAATGGATTTAGTCATTGGCTCGTCGCCAATTAAGACAATTCTACAGTCGGATGGGACTTCATTTAAAGCTAAAATTGCTCCCAAGGTTGTAGCCTTAGGAGCAAAATCTCCACCCATAATATCAATTCCTATTCTCATTAGGAGAGTGATTAATGTTAGTTAGCAGCGTTTTCTATGATCATTTTGCCTTTGTAGTATAAGTTTCCTTCTACTTTATAGGCTCTATGAGGCATGTGTACTGTACCAGTAGTTTGACAAACTACCAATGCAGGTGCTTCTGCTTTGTAATGTGTTCTTCTTTTGTCTCTTCTCGATTTCGAGATTTTGCGTTTTGGATGTGGCATTTTGCTACAAATTTAAAGGGTAATAATTATTTTCCTGTTAATTTTTTTAACGCCTCCCATCTGGGGTCTATGGCCTCATTTGGTTGGTCTGCTGATTTTTCTACAGACAATTTATTAAGTATGGCAATTGTTTCTTTGTTACACCCTGCTTGGCCGTTTGGCAAATCTGCATGGATGTGCACAAATGGCACAGAAAGTATGATAAACTCATAAATGTAGTTCGCTACATTTATTTGATGTTCGTGAATGGCTAAAACCACTACCTCATCTGATTGCTCAAACTCCTCTTCCCCTAACTTAAAAATCAGTCTTTCTTCCGTTTCCATTGGGTAATCAAAATCGTCGGTACACCTATCGCAAGTTAAACTTACGGTGCCTGTTATTTTGAAATCGAGCACAAATAGCACCTCTTGTTTATTAAACGAGAGGTTTACCTTTAATGCTCCCAATTTTACTGGCGAATAATCAAACTCGTCAAAGAACGATTTATCTATATTATATTCGAAATCATGTTTCCCTAGTTTTAGGCTTGTGAAAACAATAGAAAAAGGTTTTAACTTGTTCAATTTCAAATTTTAATTAGCCTGCAAATGTATGAAAACTAATTGGATTACGAAAGGAGATTGTCGTCAATTTTCAATTATTCGCCCTTATCTTTCGTTAATCGGTGGATTTTTAACGGATTTTCGCTTAATTCTTCTTGAATTTTACGATTTCTCACAATATCAATCGCTAAGTAAAGTGCTTCTCTAAAAGAGCTTTCGTCGGCTAGGTTTTTACCAGCAATGTCGTAACCCGTTCCGTGTGCTGGAGAAGTTCTTACAAATGGCAAGCCTGCCGTAAAATTGGTCCCATTATCAAATGAGAGGCTCTTAAAAGGAATCAAACCTTGATCGTGGTACATGGCTAATACCGCGTCGAATTCTCTGTAGCTATGCTTTCCAAAAAAACCATCTGCTGGATAAGGACCAAAAACAGTTAAATGATGATTGTTTGCTTTTTGAATTGCAGGAATAATAACCGTTTCTTCTTCTTTACCCAATGCACCATTATCGCCTGCATGTGGATTAAGCCCCAAAACTGCTATTTTGGGTTTCCTGATCCCAAAATCTGATTTTAAGCTATTGGCTAATAAAGTAATTTTATGGTGAAGTTTTTCGATATGTAAATGCGAAGAAACGTCTTTTAATGGAATATGCCCTGTAGCAACACCAATTTTTAATTCTTGGCTCACCATTAACATCAACGAATCTTTTTGTTCTGCTTTGTCTTGCAAATATTCTGTATGACCAGGAAATGCGAAGCCTGCTTCTTGAATGCTGTGTTTGTTGATAGGTAAAGTTACCAAAGCATCAATTTTACCGGCCTTTAAGTCTTCGGTTGCTTTTTCGAGTGCATCAAAAGCGTATTTACCAGCAATGGCAGTGCCGGTACCTATGTCAATTTTTCCTTCTTCGGGCCAAACATTAATTAAATTTGCTCTTTTAGCATTTGCTTGATGCGCTTCATTAATA
Organism: Sphingobacteriales bacterium; assembly: GCA_947505035.1. Lineage (GTDB taxonomy): Bacteria > Bacteroidota > Bacteroidia > Sphingobacteriales > Sphingobacteriaceae > CAIKLP01. Next base: position 11,425 of record CANNIS010000005.1, on the reverse strand, counting down.
ATATTGAAACTAAAATCTTGGATGCCTAAGAGTTTACGATGAAAAGAAGTGGCTTTAGAAGAGCCATAAACAATGGGCGTGCACAGGTCAAAAACACGAGCATCTAAAAAGGTTTTAAGCATTACCTCTATGCCTATGCCGTTAATATCACCAATACTTATACCTATTTTTATTTTATCTGAATCGTTCATAATCTATATTTTGAGGATGAATTTCGGAGCTCAATTTTAATTGATTTCCTAGTTCAGCGCAAATTAATTAAAATTGTCAGGATTAATAAAACCAATTTCATGCAAGTTAGGGCAAAAAAGTTTTTAGGACAGCATTTTTTAACGGATAAAAACATTGCCCATAAAATTGTAAAGGCACTCCAAACCAAAGAAGGCGCAGTGTTGAATGTGTTGGAAGTGGGCCCAGGCATGGGGGTTTTAACCGATTTCATGGTTACAGACCAAGCCATATCTTTGAGTGTAATTGATATAGACAGAGAGTCGATTGCTTTTCTAGAAAAAAAATATCCTACGTTAGGTGATCGAATTATTTCTGGCGATTTTTTGAACTTAGCTTTTGAGAAATTTGTGGAACCAGGCAAGGATTTTGCCATCATTGGTAATTTCCCTTATAATATTTCTTCTCAGATTTTATTTAAGGTGCTAGATAATAAAGAAAAAGTTAGCCAAATGGTGGGCATGTTTCAAAAAGAAGTGGCCGAAAGAATTGTGGCCAAAGCTGGAACAAAAGCATACGGAATTTTAAGTGTGTTAATGCAAGCTGATTACGAAATTGAATATTTATTTACCGTAAACCCAGGTGTTTTTAATCCGCCACCCAAAGTAAAATCTGCGGTAATTTCTGCTTTACGAAACACTATAAATGTTTACGATGGCGCGAACGAAAATTTATTCAGAGAAATTGTAAAAGCAGCGTTTAACCAACGCAGAAAAACATTAAGAAATGCCTTGCGAAAATATTTAACACCAACCATTCAAGACGAAAAAATGTTTGATTTAAGAGCCGAAAGATTAAGCGTAAACGACTTTGTTTGGCTAACAAAATTAATTTCAAAAGCAATTGATGAAAAAAAATAATTTTAAAATTTTAGTAACAGAGGATATTCATCAAATATATTTTGATGAATTGGCTTCTGCTAATATTTTAGTCGATGATCGATCAAATGTTAATAGTAGAGATGAGTTGAAAGCATTATTACCAATGTATGATGGAATGTTAGTTCGGTCTAAGTTTTTTGTTGATGAGGATTTAATTGCTGGCGCTAAAAATTTAAAAATGATTGCCAGAGCAGGTGCAGGTATGGACAACATCGACGAGGTTTATTGTCAAGCAAATGGCATTACTTTAATAAATGCACCCGAAGGAAATAGAGATGCGGTTGCCGAACATGTTATTGGCATGTTGTTAAATTTAATGCGCAATATTTCTAAATCTAATGCAGAAATTAAAAATGGAATTTGGTTAAGAGAAGAAAATAGGGGCATTGAAATTGGCGGAAAAAAAATCGGCATCATTGGTTATGGAAATACCGGAAAAGCACTTGCAAAAAAACTCAGCGGCTTTGGCGTAAGTTGTATTGCTTATGATAAATACCTTGTAAATTATTCCGATCAATTTGCCCAAGAAGTAAGTCTAAACGAATTACAAAACAGCGCAGATATTATTTCTATACATGTACCCTTAACTGCTGAAACAAAATATTTAATTAATGATGCTTTTATAGCTAATCTAAAAAATGGCGTCGTGATTTTAAATGCCTCGCGTGGGCCAATTTTACAAACTGCCGCTTTGATTCAATATATTAACAGCGGAAAAGTAGCCTATGCAGCACTAGATGTGCTTGAAAATGAGAAAATTGATCAATTAGATGCAGCTCAGCAACGGGAATTCGATCAATTGTGTAAAGAAAGCAAAGTGTTGTTAACCAGTCATATAGCAGGTTGGACAGATGCTTCCTATTATAAAATTGCATCGATTTTAGCCCAAAAAACCATTCAGTTTCTTCAGCAAGCAATAAATTAGCTAAAATTCAGCTAAATAATTGATTTTTAATGCCATTTGAATTCACTTTCAAAAGGTTGCATTTTTATTGTAACATTTCTCTTACTAAAATTTGTTTTTTAAATTATAATAACATTATATTTATTTTATATTAAAAAATCAATAAACCTTAAGATCAACATTATGATAAGAAAGTTTTACGCATTCTTAGTCTTGTTAACCATCACAATTGGCCAATCGGCAGTCGCGCAAAGCGGTGCAGGTGAACTAAGAGGAAAGGTTGTAGACGCTAAGACTAAAGAGGGAGTGCCGTTTGCAGGAGTAATCGTAGAGTTAAATGGAACTCAGGTTGCTGCGCAACAAACAGACTTTGATGGCAACTATGTTATCAAACCAATCTCTCCAGGAAAGTATGATGTCCGCGTGGAAATCATAGGCTACAGTAAAAGGATCATTAGCGGAGTTTTAATTAACGCTAACAGACAAACCTATGTCAATCCGGATATTGCTGCTAGTGTAACTAACATTCAAACAGTAACCGTAACAGATTACGCGAAACCTTTGATTGAAAGAGACAACAATACTGCAGGAGGAACTTTAACAGCGGAAGAAATTGTAAAACTTCCTACCAGAAATATTAACTCTTTAGTGTCAACAACTGCAGGTGTTTACCAAGCAGATGAAGGAGATGGCCTAATCGTGAAGGGTTCGAGAGATGATGCAAACGATTATTATATTGATGGTGTAAAAGTGAGGGGAATTACCGGCGTGCCTCAAGGTGCAATAGAGCAAATTTCAGTAATTACTGGTGGTGTACCTGCTCAATACGGAGATGCAACGGGTGGTATTATTACTATCACCACAAAAGGGCCATCAAGAAAATTAGGTGGTGGTGTAGAAGCTGCTACTTCTGAATTTTTAGATTCTTACGGATATAATTTAGTAAGTGGAAATTTGAGTGGCCCATTATTAATTCATAATAAAGGACAAGAAGGAGAAAGACCGATTTTAGGATTCTTTTTATCGGGCGAGTTAGAAAGTAAGAGAGATCAAAACCCATCTTATGTTGGCGCTTGGAAAGCAAACTCTGCATGGTTAGAATCTGTTAGAAAAAATCCAGCAACTTTTAATTTTACTCCCGGATCTGCGAATCCAATTGTGGCTGTGCCAAATGGTAACTATACACAAAATGGACAAATAGACCACAAATCAAAAGTGCAAGATGGTAACGAAATTCGTAACATCAATTTTAATGCAAGTTTAGATTTTCAACCAAGTTTAAATAACACTTTCAAATTTGGTTTCTCTGGTACGAGCCGTTATCAAAAATTATATAACAGGACTAACATGTTATTTAATTCTGATAACAACCAAGAATTTTCTAGAAATACTTATCGTGTGTATGGTCGTTATACTCAAAAATTCTCTAGTAATGGCGAAGATGAAAGCAAAAACTTATTGAAAAATGCATATTATACCATACAAGCAGATTTCTCTAGAGATCAAAGTGTACAACAAGATCCAAACCATAAAGCAAATTTATTTAACTATGGTCATATCGGCAAATTCGAAACACTTCGTACAAACAGATACGGCGCTATTGCCTCTTCAGATACCGTCCTAACTTCTAACGGAGATACTGTGCGTTTCCAAAGTGTAGGAACAGGTACAAATGCAGGTACTAGAGACACTGCATTTTTATTTAATGCAGGTTCTGCCAATCCATATTTAGCAAATTATGTTTCCTCATTATACTCATTTATCAATAGCGAAATTGGCGAGGGTACTATTAATAGTTTAACTACCTTTCAGGGCTTAGGTGGTATTGTAAATGGAAACAGTGCACCAAGTATTTATGGTGGTTTATTTAACCAACCAGGTGCGGTTGCAAATGCTTATGAAGAAAATTTAAGAGATCAATATAGAATTTCTGCGATGGCCTCTGCCGACATTAAAAATCACTCTATACAAGTTGGTTTAGAGTACGAGCAAAGGATCGAAAGCAGATTTAGAATTAACCCTATAGGTTTATGGTCTCTTATGCGTCAACAAGCTAATGGCTATTTATCTTTAGACAAATCGGCTTTGAGTGTTGATGCGACTACAGGATATTCAATCATCGACTTAAACGCTGCTGGCGTTTCTGTTTCGGGCGATACCGTAACTTGGAGCAGAGCAAATGATTTTCCAGTGGGTGATCCTGGTTTTGCACAAATAGTCAGAGAAAGATTAGGCTTAAAAGCGGGAGACTATTTAGATGTGGATGCTTACGATCCATCTACCTTCCAATTATCAGACATTGGATCAGAACTTTTATTGCAAAATCGGCTTACTACATATTCTGGATATTCTTATGATGGAAAGAAATTGAAAAGCACAGAGAATCCTACTTTCTCAGAAATCTTTACAACAGATACACCTCAACTTAATTCGGTTGGAGCATTCAGACCAGTGTACATTGCTGGTTATATCCAAGATAAATTTACTTATAAAGATGTCATCTTTAGTTTAGGGGTGCGTATCGATCGTTTCGATGCCAACCAACAAGTATTGAAAGACAGATACTCTTTATATGATACTAGAAAAGCAAAAGAAATCACCGGCAAACCTGATAATATTTCTGATGATGCAGTGGTTTACGTTAACGATAAACAATTCGGTGGTGTTAGAGGTTATAGAATGGGCGATGTTTTCTATGATGCAGCAGGTAACATGATTACAGATGTAACTGCGATTAAAAGCACACAAGACGGTAAAGTTACGCCATGGTTAACATCAGAATCATTCAACGATAAAGGCGATACAAGAATAACCAAAGATAGCTTTAAAGATTATGCGCCACAAACGCAAATCATGCCGCGTGTTGCTTTCTCTTTCCCTATTTCGGACGAAGCAAATTTCTTTGCGAACTACGACATCTTAACACAACGTCCTCGTTCAAACGTATTCAGTAATCCAATCAATTACTATTTATATTCGAAGAGTGCACAAAATGTAACTATAGTTAGTCCGGATATTTCGCCAGAAAAAACCATCAACTACCAGTTAGGTTTTAAACAAAAAATTGGAAATACTTCGGCCTTAACTTTAACCGCTTTCTATAAAGAGTTAAAAGATAACTTCCAACAAGTACAAATTACAACAGCTTATCCTGCTTCTTATATTACTTTTAAAAACCAAGATTTTGGTACTATTAAAGGATTTACTTTACAGTATGATTTAAGAAGAACCAATAACTTATCTGCAAACATTGCCTATACTTTACAGTTTGCAAATGGAACGGGTTCTAATGCATCCTCTTCTGGAAATTTAATTTCGAGTGGGGAGTCTGAGCCAATCAGAATTCCATTGCCATTAGATTACGACCAAAGACATACTATTGTAGCTTCACTTGATTACCGTTATGGTATGGGTACAGATTACAATGGCCCTGCTGCTTTGAAAGGTTTATTAGAAGGTTTCGGTTCTAACTTTATCATTAGAGCTGGTTCTGGAACACCATATTCAAGAATTTCACAAGACATTGTACAGAATATTCTTTCTGCAGGCGATACGCGTTTCAGAAGGTTAATTGGGGAGATCAATGGTTCTCGTTTACCTTGGCAAATTAATATGGATTTAAGAATGGATAAAGACTTTCAATTAACTGCTAAAGCAGCCGATGGAAAAGGAAGAAGTTCATCTTTAAATTTATATGTGTTGGTTCAAAATGTTCTGAACGCAAAACGAATTGCAAGTTTATATCCAGCTACAGGTTTACCTGATGATGATGGTTATTTAACTTCACCGCAAGCGGTTCAACCATTAACTGAATTCCAAGATCCACAAGCTTACATGGACATGTATCATATTGCAGTGAATAATCCTGATAACTTTAAATTACCAAGAGTAATTAGAATTGGTGCAATCTATAACTTCTAAGATAAATGAAAATGAAAAATATATCATATAAACTATCTGCTTTTGTTGGTGCAAGTTTTTTGACACTTGCATTAGGAGTAGGACAAGTAAAGGCCGATGTATACAAAGGCCCAGGAGCGGGGACACCAACTTATCCTCGCACACAAATGAGGGCTGCAAATATTTGCGACCCAGCATCCTCACAAATTGATTTAGATGTTAACAATGTGCGTTGTAGATTGTTAAACGGCGGAGATATGTGGTGGGATATTTTTGCAACTAAAAATGCAAGATATGAAGTACCAAAAGTAGATCCAGGAGTAAGAAGTATTCATGCTTCTTTTGCATCAGGTTTGTGGTTTGGTGGTGTTGACGGTGGTGAACAATTAAAAACCGCTGGTCAAACCTATCGTCAAACAGGTTTAGATTTTTGGCCAGGCCCCTTAGATACTTTAACCGCTACGGTTACTAAAGATGATTGTAAAGCATGGGATAAACAATACAGTGTATTGCGTCCAGAAATTACAGAATATGTATCAAGCGGAGTTGTTTCAGAAAACATTGCAAAATGGCCAGGTAACGGAGACGCAAGTAAAGGACAAGCTCAATTTATGGCGCCATTCTTTGATGCAGACGGCGACGGTATTTACAATACAGCGAGTGGTGACTACCCAACTTTAGATCCTAATGAATTGGGTGCTAAACCAGATCAAATGATTTGGTGGGTTTACAATGATAAAGGTGGCGTGCATACCGCTTATCCAGGTGGCGAGCCCATTGGATTAGAAGTACACGCTTTAGCATTTGCGTTCAAAACTTCGAACGAATTAAATAATATGACTTTCTATAAGTATTCCGTATATAACCGTTCAAGCACCCCATTATTTAAAACCTACTTTGGTGTATTTACCGATTCAGATTTAGGTAATGCATCAGATGACTTTGTAGGTTGCAACATGGCATTAGTAGATAGTGACGGCCCATCGGGCCCACTTCCTCCTAAAAGAAGAAGTTTGGGTTATACTTACAATGCAGATAATGATGATGAAGATGGAGGAGTAGGTGCTTTAGGTTATGGTGCAACGCCTCCATGTTTTGGTATCGATTATTTCCGTGGTCCTAAAGATGAAAACGGAAATGAATTACCAATGTCTACTTTTATGTTCTTTACCAATGCAGGTCAAGCGGGTATCAACTCCGATCCATCAAACGCAAATCAATTATACCGCTACTTAAGAGGCTTTTGGGCAGATGGGCAACCGTTAACTTATGGCCAAGCAACAGGTAGAGGTGGAACAGATACTTGTTTATATGCATTCCCTGGCTCAACAGATCCAGATGGCCGTGCACCATGGGACGAAACGAGTACACCAGGAGATAGACGTATGGTTCAATCTTCAGGGCCATTTACTTTACAACCGGGCGCAGTCAATGAAGTAATTATTGGTGCAGTTTATGGTCGTGCAGATAATGGCGATAATAAATCATCTGTAACGGCTGTATTAGTAGGCGATGATAAAGCACAAGTTTTATTTGACAATGCATTTAAATTAGCGAATGGTCCAGAGCCAGTAAATATGGTAGTGGTTCCAGGCGACAAGAAAATTAAAATCATGTTAGAGGGAGCTACTAAATGCGAAAGATACAATGCAAGAGAATTAGATAACGAAGATTTGAAATTATACAATTACAAATTCCAAGGTTATAGAATCTATCAAGTAAAAGATCAAACAGTTTCAGTAAGTAACTTAAATGATATTTCTAAAGCAATTGAAATTTTACAAGTAGATATTAAAGATAAAATTTCAAGAGTAATCAATAAATCTTTTGATTCAAATACACAAAGCACGCAAGCGAAAATTGAAATTGACGGAGAAAACAAAGGAGTGGCACATTACTTTGAGGTAGCTACTGATCAATTCGCGACCAGCTTTGATGGTAAATTTATTAACGGAAAAGATTATTACTTTATTTGTATTCCATATGCAGTTGCAGATTCTGCAGTGTTCACCAAATATTTACCATCTAGAACAAGTACTAAAGTGGTGAAAGTAATTCCTAACCGCCAAGTTTTAAACGGAAAAATTAATGGAATCGCAGACGACGGCTTAGCAGTGACTAGATTTGCTGGAGCAGGTAATGGCGGTGCAGTGTTAGATTTAGATCCAACATCAGAATCAGATATTATTTCTGGTGTATTAAAAGGTGCAACAAAACCCAAAGCAAAGTATGCGGTAAGTAAAGGACCAGTAACTATAAATGTTTACAATCCTACCATTTTAGAAAAAGCAAATTACCGCTTAGAATTTACCGCAGACATGAAGAGTTATGTATTATTAAACGATGATACCAATGACACTTTAATGGTTTCGGATACTACCTATAATACCAGTACTACTTTAAATGAAAATGAGCAAGCAGCACAAATTCGTACATACGATATAGGTTCGAACGGTTTGCCTCGTTTAGTGAATGCAAAACCACTTGGTTTTTCTATTAGAGTAAACAATACTTTAAGTGCTCCGGGTACAGCTACTGCCATTGAAAACAATAATAACTTCTTAGAAGCCTCTATTGTTTATGCAGATAAATCTAAAAATTGGCTATCAGGTTACAGCGGATTAGCAAGTAATGCAACACCTGCCGTTGCTGGTTGGATAGAAAATAATGCAACCGTAGACCCTGACGAAGTATACAGCAATGTATTAAGTGGTACTTGGGCGCCTTATAAATTACTAAGAAATCCAACTTCAACAGATTTAAAGAAAACAAGTCCTTTATTCGATCAAGTAACAAAAGGTACGGCTTATAAATTTGATTCAATCGGAAGTTACGATATCGTGTTTACCAGTGATACCACCAAATGGTCAGAATGTATTGTAGTAGAATCATCTGTTGGTGGAACCATTGAGCCTTCTAAAAACAATGAAAAGAGAATGAATTTGAGACAGGACAATATTGGTTACGGTATTGGTAAAAGTAAATTCCCTGGTTATGCAATTAACTTAGAAAACGGAGAACGCGTAAATATTTTCTTTGCAGAAGCTTCGGCTTTAGCAGACGAAAATGGCGCCGATATGAAATGGAATCCAACCTCAAATACTAGTTTCTTGAATCGTGGAGGTCGTCACCATATATATGTAACACGTCGTCCATATGATGGCTGTAATCAATTGTGGAATTTGTTAAGTAAAAACGGAACAGATTTGAACAATCCAGCTTATGCAGATCAAAAAACAGCATACTATATGGTTGATTGGGTTACGGTTCCAGTATTAACAGCGGGTAAGCAATTATTATCAACAGATGTAAAAGTAAGGTTGCGCGTTTCTAAACCATATGTAAAATTCGCAACAGAGGCAACAGGAACAGGTGTGCCAGTTTACAAGTTCAATACACAAAATTCTGTAAGATCTGCATTCGACAACAAGGCAGAGGATAATAAAAATGCATTATCATTAATTAATGTGGTGCCTAATCCATACTATGCATATTCAACTTACGAAACAGACAAAAACATTAACAAAGTTAGGTTTACTAATTTACCTGCAAAAGCAACAGTAACAGTATATACAACCAATGGTATGTTAGTGCGCAGAATTACAAAATCTGATGCGGCTACCACTAGTATTGAATGGGATTTAAGAAATTCAAATAGAATCCCAATTGCAACTGGTGTGTATATTATTCACATTTATTGCGACGACATTGGCGAGAAAACGCTGAAATGGTTAGGTGTAATGAGACCTGTTGATTTTACAAACTTTTAATTGTTGAACGAATTAAAAATCAGATATGAAAAATATTTTTAAAATAGTAAGTACTACATTATTAGGCGCTTTATTACCTGCAATTTTAATTGCAGGTAATGGCGAGCGCGCAGGTACTGGCGGCGCAACAGAATTATTAATTAACCCTTGGGCGCGTAGTGCCGGATTTGGTGGTATCAATACGGCAATGGCAAAAGGTGTAGAAGCCATGAATGTCAACGTTGGCGGATTAGCTTATACTAAAAACACCGAAGTAGTTTTCTCTAGAACAACTTGGTTAAAAGGTTCTGATGTAAACATCAGCGCATTTGGATTGAGTCAAAAAGTAGGAACATCCGGCGTATTAGGTATCAGTATCATGTCAATGGATTTTGGTGATATCGATGTAACGACCAACGATAGACCAGAAGGAAATATTGGAAAATTCTCTCCTAAATTAGTGAATTTCGCTTTAGCGTATTCAAAAGAATTCTCCAACAGTATTCACGGGGGTATTTTGGTGAGAGGCATTCAGCAATCAATTGCAGATTTAAATTCTTCAGGATTTTCTTTAGATGCAGGTATTCAATATACCGGCGGTGATAACGACGAATTAAAATTCGGAATTGCATTGCGTAACATTGGTCCAGACATGGTAATGCAAGGTGATGGTTTGATGGCAACGTTTACAGATCCTACTTTGCCATTCGCAGTAGAAGGATACCGTAAATCACAAGCTTATCAAATTCCTTCTTTATTAAACATGGGCTTATCTTACGATTTGTATTTTGAAAAAGACCATCGTGTAACACCCATGTTTAATTTTACATCTAACTCATTTTCTAACGATTTAATTGGTTTAGGATTAGAGTATAGTTACAAAAATTATTTAATGTTTAGAGGAGCATATAACAGCGAGAAAAATATTGAACTTGCGTCAACTTCTCCAAGTGTTTATAATGGCTTGACTTTTGGTAGTACCATTGAATTGCCTTTAAATGATAAAGGTGCTTCGTTTGCCATTGATTATTCATACAGAGTAACACATGTATATGATGGAACGCATGCAATTTCTGCGCGTATAACATTATAACATTATAATTTATTTTTTTATAAAAGAAGGCCGTATTGATATGCGGTCTTCTTTTATTTTATCAGCACCAACAAGATTTTCATTAATACAATTTTTATTATGTCAGAAGTAACTTATTTTACGCAAGAGGGATTAGAGAAATTAAAAGAAGAAGTAGCGCATTTAAAAGCGGTAGAGCGTATAAATATTTCTAAGCAAATCGCAGAAGCTAGAGACAAAGGAGATTTGTCCGAAAACGCCGAATACGATGCCGCTAAAGAAGCGCAAGGCTTGTTAGAGCTAAAAATTTCTAAACTAGAGCAAGTTTTAGGAAGTGCTCGTGTTATTGACGAATCAAAATTAGATGCGTCTAAGGTATTGGCTTTGTCTAAAGTGAAAATAAAAAATACGAAGAATGGAGCCGAAATGACTTATCAATTAGTTGCCGAAAAAGAAGCTGATTTGAAGTCTGGAAAAATCTCCATTAAATCTCCTATCGCTCAAGGCTTATTAGGCAAATCAGTAGGTGACAAAGTAACTATTACTGTTCCAAGTGGTAATGTTGATTTTGAAATCATCGAAATTTCAAGATAATGTTGAGTATCTTTTCTAAAATTATTGCTGGCGAAATTCCTGCTTATAAAGTAGCAGAGACCGATCAGTTTATTGCATTCTTAGATATTTTACCCTT
>CANNIS010000004.1 GCA_947505035.1 Sphingobacteriales bacterium | reverse complement strand
ATTTCTTTAGGCTTGTCTTATCGATTTAAAGTTTCGAATTAATATTTAATGATTTTGACTGGTAAATAATTCGAAGAGCCCTGCGTTCTTTTTAAATAATAAAATCAAGCCACAAAAAAAGGGCTTCCAATCGGAAGCCCTTTTTAATTTTTAATAAGGTTGATTTATTTTACAATGGCAATTTTACCATTTGATAAACCATTATTATTTGCATCAATATAATGGTAGAAATAAATTCCTGAACTTAATTGTTCTGTAGAAATAACATTTAAACCATCACTTAATTTTTCGGTCATCAATAACCTACCATTTAAATCATAAATATTTATTTTACCAGACTTGTTTTTCAATTGAACAACATTCAATTGGTTTGCAGCTGGATTTGGATAAATTTTTACAAAGTTATCTGCTAATATATTTTGTAAACCTTGCACTACAAAAGTATCAATGGTAATTACATAATCTTCTGTTTCGCCAGACCCAAATTGCGAACAAGCATCAGTTGCAGTAAGCGTTCCAGCAACTGCTCTAGTACGAATACGCATACCTGTTTTACCCATTTGCGCATTGGCAGGAATACTGATGAATGATTGGGTAACAGAATCTAAAATAGAAGTATCTGTAATCGAAATAAATTCGGCAGCATCAAAAGATCCACTGTGGTCAAAATCAATCCATAGACCAGCTCTAGACACGCCAGCAAATTTCGTTACTAATTCATAAGTAAAATTCTTATGTAAACTAGCTGTTGAATTTCCAGAATCTGGATACGATGCATAATTATTTAAAGAACAACCCGTAAATCCGAAATGCATAGTCGTGTTAGTAATGTTAACAGAATCAATCGAAGTCAATGAGGTAACACAGCCGCCACCTAATGTTGAGGTGCAATAACAATTGTAGAATGGATTAGTCTTTACCAATTGTGCTGCGGTAGTATCATTTAAATTCGAACATGTTAATACACATGCATAATAAGTAGCCGTGTTCACGGTGTCTTTTGTACTCAAAGATTGGCTAGTCATGTTTGTCCAATTTTTTCCATCCGAAGATTTAATCCATTGGTAAGTTTGTCCTAAGCCAATTGTATTTCCTTTAACAGCTAAATTAACAATTCCGCCTGGGCATAATGCCGATTTAGAAGCCACTACATTTCCAGCATTCGGCGGTGCAATACAAGCAGTTGCTTGAATAATATTAATTTTATAATCTTCTGTTTCGCCCGAACCAAATGCAGCACAAGCAACTGTTGAGTCGATAACGCCATTTGTAGCACGGGTACGAATTCGCATGCCTGTTTCACCTGTTAAGGCCGTCAAAGGAATATTTAAATTTGCACTTAATGCAACATTCGCTACACTACTTGTACAAATTAGTTGCCATTCCGAATTATCAAATTTACCATTATGGTTATAATCAATCCAAACAGATGCCCTAGCAGCACCACTAAATTTAGCTTTCAAAATATAATTTTGTCCTTGCATTAAAGTTCCAGTAGTACTGCCAGAATTAGGGAAAGAATTATAGGCAGCTGTTCCGCAACCGGTATTGCCATTATCTAAAGTTGTTCCTTCAATAGCTAATGAATCTAAGGCTGTTGCTTGAGTAGTACAATTTCCGCCTATGCCACTTACGCAATAACAATCGCTAAAAGCTTTTACATTTACTTGAACCACATTGGTAGTTGCACTAAGTGTACTACAAGTAATCACACATTTGTAAAAACCATTTGCACTTAAAGCAGTAGAATAAACTTTATCTGTTGCTGCAGTAATTGCAGTCCAATTGGTATTGTCTGTAGAACTATACCAAGTATAAGTTTGACCAGTACCAATGGTATTACCCGTAATGCTAAAAGTTACTGGACTATTTGCACAAGTAAGGGTGTCTGTAACACTTAACACACCTGGGTTTGGCGGTGCAATACATGCACTTGCCGCAACAATGGTAATTAAATAATCTTCTGTTTCGCCAGAGTTATTAAAGTTGGTACAAGCCGAAGTAGAATCGTTTGTTGAATTAGCTGATCTTGTTCTGATACGCATACCGGTAATACCTGCTTGCGCATTTGCAGGAATACTGATGTTATTATTGATTACGGTTCCAGTTGCAGAAGTTAAACTCAATTGTTTCCATTCTGAATTTTCGAAAATTCCATTTCTATTGTAGTCAATCCACACCGATGATTTTACTGAACCAGTAAATTTATTACTCAAGGTATACGTTTCACCTTGCGTTAAACTTGCAGTAGTATTTCCTGAAGCCGGATACGCAATGTAGCTGCCGGTTGCACAGCCTGTGCTACCTTTTGCTAATGTAGTATTTGTGAAAGAAACTGAGTCGATAGCGGTTCCTTGACCACCTGTACAACTATTACCTAAATTAGTAATGCAATAACAATTGTAAAAAGGATTCATTGTTACATTAACCGAATTCGAGGTATCTTTTTGTCCATTACATTGAATAATACAAGCGTAATATTTTGCAATGGCTTGGTTAGTTTGATATACAACAGATGTTGCACCAACGATGGTATCCCAAGAAGTATTATTTGTAGAAGACAACCATTGGTAGGTTAAACCTAAACCGGTACTTGAGCCCGAAAGAGATAAAGTAAAGTTAGTGCCCACGCAAGCAGCAATCGCCGAACTTAAAGCTGTACCTGCATTTGGAGGCGTAGTACAAGCTGGCGCAGTGGTAATTGTTAACTGAATATTTGGTCTAAAATTAGTGAGCGTACCATTTGTTGTTGGAGGGGTGCTACTACCCGTAGCACTTTGCCAATACTGTGTACTATTCACTAAGCCTTTAGTAGAAAATCTAAATCCTTTAGCAAGTGCAGTTAAATCTGAACCAGCTGTTCCGCCAGAATTTGTTTCAATAATTATTTCAATATTGGTTTGATTAGCATGTAAAAAAGGCGTGCTAAAAGTAATCGGCACCCAAGTATTTTTTACAAATAAAGTTGAATTTAAAGTATCTGCAAAAACGAGTGTAGCGCCCGCTTCTTCAGCAGCAACAGTGCTTGCCGTAAAAGTAGTATCTGCTACTTCTTTGATGTAAATTTTTACAGGTGTTCTGCCTGGGTTTAAAACGGTATCGCAATAAAAAGCAAGGCCGCTAATATTACCAAGCGAACCAACTTCTACTTGTGTATATTTAATGGCAGTTCTTTCGTAAGAACGATTACTACCCAAAGGTTTTCTTCTGATAGTTGTAGCTGCATTACCAGTAATGGTAACTCCTGTATTTGCAGTTGGAATGGTTACGGTTGTTTGTGCTATTAATTCTGATTGGATAAATAAAATAGCACAAAACAAAAAGAGTAAATGTTTTAATTTCATAATTTTGGTTTAGTGTAATATTAAATATAATTAAAATCTGTGTTAAGTTTCAATATTAAGGCGAATTGCTAAAAAATATAGACAAATCGTGGATATTTTGCATCTTTGAGACACTTTATGGCCCTTTAGTTTAATGGATAGAATGGGAGATTCCGGTTCTCTCGGTACAGGTTCGATTCCTGTAGGGGCCACTACTAATTCGTTTTACAAAATAGCCATGCCACGTAAACTTTTTAAAATCCATTTATTGCTTATTTGTTTTTTGCCATTAACGCTTTTTGCGCAAAATTTTACGGTGAAATTTAGTGTCGATATGCACCATCAAATTATTGCTCCGATGGGTGTGCATGTAGCCGGAAATTTTCAGAGTGAAGCGGGGTTTAATTCGGATTGGGATCCGGCCGCTACTTTATTGACAGATGCAAATGCAGATAGCATTTACGAAGTAACATTAAATTTTCCGGCGGGCTATTATGAATATAAATTTGTGAATGGCAATACTTGGGCAGGAGCCGAAAACCCTCCGCTGTATTGCAGTGTGGGCAGTACTTTTAACCGTTACCAAACAATTACCGCTGCTACTAATTTACCGGTAGTAGCTTTTAATAAATGCAATATACCTAGCACCAATTATGCAACTTATTGGTGGAACGATGCGGTGTTTTATGAAATATTTGTGCGTAGTTTTTATGATAGTAATAACGATGGTATTGGAGATTTTCAAGGGATCATTCAAAAATTAAATTATTTAAATGATGGTAATCCAAATACGAATTCAGATTTAGGAATTACAGCATTGTGGCTGATGCCCATGATGGCTTCGCCAAGTTACCACGGATACGATGTAACAAATTATTACGCAACCGAACCAGACTATGGCACCATGGCAGATTTCGAAGCGCTTATTGATAGCGCGCATGCACACGGTATCAAAATCATCATCGATTATGTAATGAATCATACTTCTAACCAGCATCCATGGTTTACGCAATCGGCTAATAATGTAAATAATTACCGTAATTGGTATGTCTGGAGCCCAACAAATCCCGCTTTTTTAGGCCCATGGGGTCAATCAGTATGGCATAATTACAACAACAGTTATTATTACGGGCTTTTTTATAATGGCATGCCAGATTTAAATTACGAAAATGCAGCAGTAAAAACCGAAATGTTTAAAGTGAGCGATTTTTGGCTCAACAAAGGCGTAGATGGCTTTAGATTAGATGCCATTAAATATTTAGATGAAGATGGAACGGTCTTAGAAAATACGCCAAGCAATTTTTTGTTGTTGCAAGATTTTAACGCTTCGTATAAAAAAACAAATCCGAATGCGTTTGCTATTGGAGAAGTTTGGTCTGCAACTCCATCAATTGTACCTTATGTCGAAAATAACAGACTTGATGCTTGTTTTGAATTTGGTTTAGCAGGCGCAATTTTAACTTCAGTAAATAATAAAAATACAGAAGCAATTAAAAATCAAATTAAGGTAGTTGCGCAAGCCTATCCGAGTTTGCAATATGGCACATTTTTAACCAACCACGATCAAGACCGAGTGTACACGCAATTAGGAAACGATACTAGCAAAATGAAACTAGCGGCAGCCCAATACCTAACCCTGCCAGGCGTTCCATTCATTTACTATGGCGAAGAAGTTGGCATGGTTGGTTCGGGTGCAGACGAAAATAAACGCAAACCTATGCAATGGACTGCGGGCACAAATGCAGGCTTTAGCACACAAACTCCTTGGCAAACACTAGGCGCAAATTATACAACTAATAATGTGCAAACTTTAAGTTTAAACAAAAATTCTATTTGGAATTATTATCAAAAATTAATTCAAGCAAGAAACGAAAACGAAGCTTTAAGAAAAGGCTATGTTTTAATATTAGATAATCAAAAAAATACAAACATAGGCTTTGCAAGAATTTATAATCAAACCGCTATTTTAAGTGTAAGCAATTTTTCGAATACCAATACCACCGACAGTTTATCTTTAGGTATTTCTACTTTAAACGCGGGCAATTACCAAGCAAGTAATTTATTAACTGGCGAAAATTTAGGAGTAATTGCTATCAATAATGTAGGTGGTTTTAGCAATTGGGCTATTCAGGCAAATACGCTCAAAGCCAGCACTAATGTGCTGATTAAGCTTACAAATACAAACACGGGCATTATTTCAGACAAGCTAAAGAAATTTACCATGAGCCCTAATCCGGCACAAACTCAAATTCAATTTGACTTAAAACTTGCCGATGGCGATATTGATTTGGTCATATACGATAGCAATGGCATGCAAATGCAAGCGCAAAAAATTAACCATACAAACCATAGTATCAATATTGATAAATTAGCAACAGGCGTTTATTTTGTAAAAATTTCGAATAAAAAATTTACGCAGATAGAAAGATTGCTTAAGCAATAATTAAATTTGTTGAAAATGTACGCGATCGTTTTTGCATGTAATTTTTACAGGGCACTGTAATTTTAAGGCAAAATTAAAATCCAAATGGCCAGCCGGAAAATTAAAATAAACGGGGAAATTATATTTTTCACAAACCCCTAAAATAATTTCTTCAACCTTATTGCCAAATGGAATTTCGTGGTCTTTCATAGCCGTCATGCCTCCTATTAATAGACCTTTCAGGCCTTTTAATTTTCCTGCACGATCTAAACTAATCATCATTCTGTCGATGTGATATATATATTCATCTAGGTCTTCTAGAAATAATATTTTTCCATTGGTATCAATATCACTATCGCTTGCTTGTAATGCATAAACCAAAGATAAATTTCCGCCAACTAAATTTCCTTCTGCATCTCCTGCTTTATTAAACTCAGACACTGGAAACGAAATTTCATTGCTTTCGCCCATCAATGCACGACGTATCGAGTGTAAAGTTTCGTGATCTGTTTCAGTAGGGAAAAGCGAAGGCATGGAGCAATGGATACTTGCAACGCCAAGTGTTGTTAAATGCGAATGTAAAACGGTTACATCCGAAAATCCGCAAATCCATTTTGGATTTTTTAAAAAATGGTCCCAGTTGATATCGTCAATTATTTGCAAGGTACCATAACCACCTCGAGCACATAAAATGGCAGCTATGTTGTCATCATCTAAAAATTCCTGAAAATTAGCTAATCTTTGTTCGGCAGTACCCGCAAATTGATGATGGGCCAGACCAATGCTGCTGCCTAAAACTACTTTTAGCCCCCAATTTTCTAATAAATTGATGGTAAATTGCAGTGCAGCTGCATTTATTTTACGCGCGGTACTTAAAATACCTACTGTATCGCCTTTTTTAAGGTTTCTTGGAATGTGCATTGCGTTTAAAGCATTATCTTTGCCAAATTAGATATTATATACCAAAGTTTTGGAAGATCAATTTAAAAGAACCACCGTTACCGCTGCTTTACCATATGCAAATGGTCCGGTTCATATAGGCCATTTGGCAGGTTGCTATTTGCCTGCAGATATTTACGCGCGTTATCTTCGTTCTAAAGGTAAAGATGTGAAATTTATTTGTGGTTCCGATGAACACGGTGCCGCAATTTCTATTAGAGCAAAAAAAGAAGGCATTACTTCGCAACAAGTCATCGACAAGTACCATAAAATGATGGGCGATGCTTTTAAAGATTTTGGTATTTCTTTCGATATATATGCCAGAACATCTTCTCCTACACACCACGAAACAGCTTCGGAATTTTTCACAAATTTGCACCAAAAAAATATTTTTTCGGAAGAAATAACGGAGCAATATTATGACGAACAAGCAAAGCAGTTTTTAGCAGACAGATATATTGTGGGCACTTGTCCAAATTGCAATAACGAAAACGCCTACGGCGATCAATGCGAAAATTGTGGCAGCACTTTAAATGCAACCGATTTAATCAATCCACATTCTACGCTTTCTGGCGCTGTGCCAGTTTTAAAAACAACTAAAAATTGGTTCTTGCCTTTAGATAAAATGCAAGGCGATATCGAAAATTATATTGATTCCCATAAAGATTGGAAAGCCAATGTATATGGGCAGTGTAAGTCGTGGTTAAACCAAGGTTTGCAACCGCGCGCCATGACACGCGATTTAGATTGGGGTGTAAAAGTTCCATTGAAAGATGCCGAAGGAAAAGTATTGTATGTTTGGTTTGATGCACCTATCGGTTATATTTCTGCTACGAAAGAATTAACACCCGATTGGGAAAAATATTGGAAAAGCAAAGACACTAAATTGGTGCATTTTATCGGAAAAGATAATATTGTTTTTCATTGCATTATTTTCCCTGCTATTTTAATGGCACATGGCGATTATATATTACCAGAAAATGTACCGGCCAACGAATTTTTAAATTTAGAAGGTGAAAAAATTTCTACTTCTAGAAATTGGGCAGTTTGGTTACACGAATACTTGCAAGATTTTGCAGGCAAACAAGATATTTTAAGATATGTGCTTTGTGCAAATGCACCCGAAACCAAAGACAACGATTTTACTTGGAAAGATTTTCAGGCCAGAAATAACAACGAGCTAGTCGCTGTTTTCGGCAACTTTATTAACCGCGTAATGGTTTTAAGTCATAAATATTTTGATGGCAAAGCCGGCGAGATCAAAGACTGCACGCCATACGATTTAGCAGTCCTTGCCGAAATGCAAAGCTATCCAGCAAAAATTGCAAAATCTATTGAGCAGTATCGATTCAGAGAAGCACTTGTCGAATTGATGAATTTAGCGCGTTTAGGAAATAAATATTTAGCCGACACCGAACCTTGGAAAATTAGTAAAGAGGAATCGCAAAGGATAGCAACTATTTTAGCCATCAGTTTACAAATTGCCGCAAACTTGGCCATTCTTTCTGAACCATTTTTACCGTTTACTTCTAAAAGTTTATTCGAGCAATTAAATTTAGCTAGCTCGGATTGGAATACAGCAGGCACCTCAAACTTAATACCTGCGGGTCATCAGTTAGGAGCAGCCACTTTATTATTTGCCAAAATAGAAGACGAACAAATGGATGCGCAACTTGCAAAATTGACTGCATCTAAAAAAGAAAACGAACAAGCAAACCATCAAATGGAAGCACAAAAACCACTGATTACTTTCGATGAATTTAGTAACAACGACATGCGTGTAGGCACTATCATTGCTGCTGAACGTGTACCGAAAACAAAAAATTTATTGAAAATGACCATCGATACCGGTATCGATCAAAGAACCGTAGTATCTGGTATTGCGGCTTTTTACGAACCCGAAAATATCATTGGGCAACAAGTTACCATATTGGTAAATCTAGCGCCTAGAGACATCAAAGGTATTACTTCAGAAGGCATGATATTAATGGCAGAAAATGCAGATGGAAGTTTAGTATTTATAGCACCCACAAAAGCAATTAGCAATGGCGGCAGCGTCAAATAAATTTTAATTTTTTTTAAATCCACAACATGAGCATTTCTTTTGAACAAAAAAGTAAAATAATTATTACTTGCCCCAAATTTATTGCTCCATATTTGAGTAAAGAGGTTACAGATTTAGGCTTTACTATAACAGATCAATGGTCTACTGGTGTTGCCATTGAAGGAACTATCAATGATTGCATTAAACTAAATTTTTATATTCGTACGGGTAACCAAGTATTGTGGTTAATCAAAGATTTCGAAGCGGTGAACGCCGATTTAATGTATAAAGAAGCTTTAACCATCGATTGGGAAAACATCATTAAAAAAGATGGCTATTTATGCATCACTTCTAATGTCGAAAACGATACCATCGATAATAATTTATTTGCCAATGTTAAATTGAAAGATGCGATTGTTGATCGTATGAAAGAAAAATTTGGCATCAGACCAGACAGTGGTCCGGAAAGAAATAAATTAGTAATTCATTTATTTTGGCGAGAAAACCAAGTGTCGGTTTTTATCGATACTTCGGGCGAAACATTATCTAAACATAATTATAGAAAATTACCAGGTTCGGCACCAATGCAAGAAAGCTTAGCCGCGGCAACCATTATGGCCAGTGGCTGGGATGGAAAAACAGACTTTGTAAATCCAATGTGTGGTAGCGGTACGCTAGCTATTGAAGCAGCATTAATGGCCTTGAACAAATACCCTGGTTTGCTAAGAGCCTATTATAGCTTTATGCACATCGAAGGATACAACGACGAATACTATCAATCTATTAGAACAGAAGGCAGAGCAATTGCTTTAAAAAGCACGCCTGCCAAAATAATTGCAACAGACATTAATCCAAATGCAATCAATGCTACACGCATGAATGCGCAAACTGCAGGAGTCGATCATATCATTGATTTTGAAGTGTGTGATTTTAGAGATACCAAAGTGCCTTCAGATAATCTAGGGGTAGTGATGATTAATCCAGAATACGGCGAAAGGCTAGGAGAGTACGAAGATTTAGAAATTATTTATAAAGCCATTGGCGATTTCTTAAAAACAAGTTGTCAAGGTTATAAAGGATTTATTTTTACAGCCAGTCCTAATCTTGCTAAAAAAGTAGGATTGAAGGCTTCACAAAAAACAGAATTTTTTAATAGTAAATTAGAATGTCGCTTACTTGCTTACGAATTATATGGCGGAAGTAAACGCGAACCCAAAATAGTATCACAATAAAAAGCTAACAACATGATAAGAAAATCAAACTTACCTATGGCGATTGTATTCGCTAGTATTTTATGCTGCAATGCAAGCTTTGCACAAAAAAACAAAAACGCTGCACCCGTTGCTGCTACTGCAACAGATGCACCTAAAAAAGAAGCTAAGAAAACCATCAAAGAAATCATAAAGCCTACCAAGCTGAGCGATGGTTTATTTGCCATGTATCAAGACACTGCCATAGGCACTGTTTACATGAAAATTAAAAAAGAACAATTAAACAAAGAATATATTTATTTTAATTATGCCGAAAACGGTGTGGTTTCGGCAGGTGCTTTTAAAGGATCTTTCAGAGACAACGAAGTTTTTTCTATTCGAAAATATTTTGATAGAATAGAATTCGTTAAAGAGAATACTAATTATTATTTCGATCCAGCTAATCCAATTTCAAAATCGGCCGATGCCAATATCAACAAACCAATTTTAGCTTCTTTAAAAATTGTGGCAGAAGAAGGTGAAAATTATTTACTGAAAGCTGATGAATTATTTTTGGTTGAAAATTTATCACAAATAAAACCTTCACCTAACCCCAATGCCAAGCCAGGCGCTAGTTTTACCTTGGGCACGCTGAGTAAAGAAAAAACAAAATTTGCGAGCATTCGTAATTATCCAAAAAATACAGATGTAATTGTAGAATATGTTTACGATAATCCTGCGCCTTCAAATGGCGGCGGACCAGATGTAACAGATGCAAGATCGGTAACGGTTAAAATTCAACATTCTATTATTGAAATGCCAAAAAATAATTTTAAGCCACGTTACGACGATCCGCGCATTGGTTATTTTATGCAACAAATAGAAGACATGACTACACAAAAGGCGACGCCTTATAAAGATGTAATTAACAGATGGAATTTAGAAAAGAAAGACCCATCAGCAACTTTATCGGAACCCATTGAACCCATTACTTGGTGGATAGAAAATACAACACCCGAAGAATTTAGACCAACCATTAAAGAAGCGATTTTAACTTGGAATCAAGCATTTGAAAAAGCAGGATTTAAAAATGCGATCCGCTGCGAAGTGCAACCAGACACGGCTTCGTGGGATGCAGGCGATATTCGATATAATGTTTTACGCTGGACATCTTCTCCGTTCCCGCCATTTGGTGGCTATGGTCCAAGTTTTGTAAATCCTAAAACTGGACAAATTATTGGTGCAGATATTATGTTAGAGTATGTGTTTTTTACCAATCGATTAAAACAAGAAAAATTATTTGACGCTACATCGCAAACTTTTCAAGCAAATGAATTTACCCAAAACAACTTTTGCGATATCGGAAATTATTTTAGTCAAGCAACACAATTTGGCAATGCGGCTTTAATGGCTTATAGTGCAACAGATGTTGAAAAAAGTAATTACATAAAACAGTCTTTATACTATTTAGTGTTACACGAAGTAGGGCACACTTTCGGTTTAAATCATAATATGAAAGCCAGTCAATTACATAGCCCAGCGAACATTAACAATACTACTTTAACTAAACAGATTGGATTAACAGGTTCTGTAATGGATTATCCTGCTGCAAACATTGCATTAGATAGAACCAAGCAGGGACAGTACTTTACCACCAAACCAGGCCCTTACGATTTGTGGGCAATTGAATTTGGTTACAGCACATCTGCTGCAAATGAAAAAGAAGAAACCGATAGGTTATTAAAAATTGCAGCGCGCTCGAGCGATCCACAATTGATTTTTGGAAACGATGCCGACGATATGCGTGCTGCTGGTAAAGGAATTGATCCAAGAGGAATGATCAACGATTTAACGAGCGATGCCATTTCTTATTCGATAGACCGCATGAAACTTTCGAATAACTTAATGAAGAAATTAAAATCAAAGTATATTAAAGAAGGACAATCTTATCAAGAAATGCGTAATGCTTATTTAGTAGCAGCAGGCGAATACAATACGGCAGCTGGTGTTATTTCGAGATACATTGGTGGTGTTTATATTGACAGAAGTTTTCCGGAACAAAAAAGCGCTGTAAAGCCTATTACCGCTGTAAGTTACGCAGATCAAAAAAGAGCGATGAAAGCTTTATCTGACTATGTTTTTGCACCTAAAGCTTTTGATTTACCAGCAGATTTATACCAATACTTACAATATCAAAGAAGAGGTTTTAGCGGTGGAAACGAAGATCCAAAAATACACGAACGCGTATTAAATATTCAAAAAGGAATTTTTGCGCACATTTTAAGCGCCAATGTTTTAAAGCGAATTTCGGATGGTGGTTTATATGGCAATCAATATGCTGTAGCCGAAATGATGAACGATTTAACCGTTGCCATTTTTAATGCCGATGCACAAACTGCAGTGAATGGATTTAGACAAAACTTACAATTGGCTTATGTAAATAATTTAATTGAAATTGTGAATGGGGCTAGTTTTGATTATCGCGCGCAATCAAATGCATTAGCGAATTTAAGAAAAATAAAAGTGATTGCGGGAGCGGCTGCAGCGCTAGCAGATGCAGATTCAAAGGCACACAGAGCCAATGTTATTTATACAATCAATAAAGGTTTAGAGAAATAATAGCGATATAAAGAATAAAAAAAGGGCTCGTATAATTACGAGCCCTTTTTTTATTTTAAAATCAGGCCTAGTCCTGCGCTTTTCGATAACTGAATTTTACCATCAATTAAAAGTGGCGCTTCGAAAGGATTATTTTTTACCATCCATGGGCTATCTAGGTCGCAGTAATCAACTTGAGGTGCAAGTGCAGCGGCAGCGTAAATTCCGCAAGACGTCTCGCTCATACAACCCATCATTATTTTTAAATCTAAGGCACGCGCTTTGGCAATCATTTTTTGTGCTTCGGCAATACCAGTTGATTTCATCAATTTTATATTGATACCATGAAATGCATTCGCAATATTTTCAATATCGTATAAGCGTCTGCAAGATTCGTCTGCAAACAACGGCAAAGGAGATTTAAGTTTTAACCATTCCATATCGGCCAGCTGGTTAATTTCTAGCGGCTGTTCAATTAATTGCACATTTTGAGTAGCCAACCATTCAATCATTTCCAATGCATGTTCTTTACTGCCCCAGCCTCTGTTTGCATCTACATAAATAGGCTTATCGCTGATAGACCTAATGGTATTGATGATTACTTGATCTTGATCAGATCCAAGTTTAACTTTGATAAAATGAAAGGGTTCGGCATCCTTCATTTTGATGGCAATAATTTCGGGATGATCGATGCCTATGGTAAAGGAAGTAAAGGGCATATTCGCATGATCAGAACCAAGCAATTCGTAACATGGAATTCCTTTTATTTGAGCAATTAAATCGTGAAGGGCAATGTCTATAGCCGCTTTTGCAGCATGGTGCCCTGGCTCAATATTATCGATATACTCAATGATAGACAAATATTGACTTGGTTCGAAATTCCGCAAACTTACTTTCGAAAAAAAGTGACTCGCGCTTTCTTGTGTTTCTCCCAAATAGGGCGGCATAGAAGCTTCTCCATATCCTATCAATCCTTCGTACTGTAAACGAACCAATGCAACTGGAGTATTACTGCGCGAAAAATTTGAAATGCTAAAAGGGTAATTTAATTCTAGCGAGAATGGTTCTGTGTGAAATTCTATCATAGCTTTTCTATAAAATCAATACAATTCAAATCATTTATTACTTTTGTAAATATAGATTATGCAAGAGACATTATACAATCCATTTATCAATTTTGAATTTAGGGCAAACACCTGCTTTTTAACCGGCGAAAAACTCGACGAGTCAAGCGCACCATTATACATATTTCCTGAATGGATAATGGATGCTTTTGAGTTAAAAGAGCAACCTTTTAAATTATTAGACGAAACCTATACCACTTACGGAAAACTAAGCTTACCCTGCAGCCAAAAAGCGAAAGAAAAAATTGAATTGCTACAAAAACAGGTTGCCGCAGCTTTTGAAAATCCAACAGGGCTTGCACAAATTTCGGAATGGACCTTATTTTTTTGGTCTGGTTTAATTTCTTACGGATTAATTTATAAAGAAGTAAAGCACGGGCTGATTAACCAACAAAGAGGAGAAATTTTTGATTTATCTCCAGCACTAGTCGAAAAATTTAAAAACCTATTATTTTTTTTACAAGGAATTATTTTTGAAATCGACGCCGAAGAGGCTAAGCCATTTTCCTTATTTATTTTAAATGTTGAAAACGACGAAAGCCTTGCTCCATTTGAGCATCGAAACGAGATCAACACCATGACGTTTTTATTGCGAATTAAAAATAAGGCAATTTTAATTTGCTTGCAAGACAATGGTGCGAATAAAATTTATCACCAAAATTTATTCGAAAAAATAAATAATCAGCCTATTACTGCAAAACAATTACAAGAGTTTTGCGCAAAAGTATTTTATACTAATTATTTATTTAATCAAATTATGCAATATGATTTTGTGATACAACAAGATAAAATTTATGTGAGTGCTTTAAATGGTTTCTTTACTAAAGCGCCATTCGACGAATGGGTAAACAAAACCTATGCGCAAGTGCTCGAAGCATTTTGGAAACCCTGGAATTACTCTTTAATGGATATATTAAAAGATCCAAATAACCCAATTTCGGCCTTTGAAAGCTAAAATTAGCTTGTTTCTTCCAGTTTTATTAAAAAAACGACTAAAGAATAAATGCTTTTCTCATTTTTATTAACTTGCAATAGATTAAATCATCTATAAAAATAAATTATGAAAAGAAAACTTTTACTCTTATTAAGTTTAGTGGCAGCTGGTTTTTCAGCATCTGCTCAACAAGCATTTCATGTGCAAAATTCTGGTTTCACAACAGCTTCTAGAGGCATCAACGACTTTGATGTAGTAGATTCAAATATTGTATGGGCTGTCGCTTACGATGGTTCTGGTGGAGGCGCAACCATTCGCGATTTTAGTGTGACTACCAATGGTGGTTTTTCTTGGTTAGCAGGTGCGGTAAAAGGAACAACTGCTACTGCATTAAATAATTATGGATTAGCAAATATTTCTGCAATTGATGCAAATACGGCATATGCTGCTATCTATCCAGTAACTGCTACAATTGGCTTACAAGGCATTTACAAAACGGTAAATGGGGGTGCAAACTGGACAAAAATTTCTGCAGGTACATTTACCAATGCAAGTTCTTTTATCAACTTGGTGCATTTTTTTGATGCACAAAACGGTCTTGCAGCTGGCGATCCAGCAAGTGGTTATTTTGAAATTTATACTACGGCCAATGGTGGTGTTAATTGGACTCGCGTGCCTAGCGCAAATATTCCATACACACCTTTAACAAACGAATATGGAACTGTTGGTTATTTTGCTGCACACGATAGCACATTTGTATATCCAACAAATTTTGGTCGTATTTTATTGAGTAAAGACATGGGCCTAACTTGGGCTTTAGGCACAACGCCTTTAGACAGCACAGACGGGACCTCAATTCCAAGCATCTCTTTCCAAGACAAAGATTTTGCAGTTGCTGTAATGTCAAATACAACAGCAGCTGTTAACACACTTATTCTTTCAGCAGATGGCGGATTAAATTGGGATTATGCAGGCGTCGATACGGTTGCTGGTGTTTATGATTTCAATGCAATTGAAAATGTATCTGGAACAGATACGTGGTTTGCTACTTCTGCCAATTCAACTTCGGGTGGATTGGGTGCAGCATATACAGAAGATGCGGCACAAACTTGGATCAGTATCGATAAAGATCAACATACTTGTATTCGTTTCAACGACATCAACAATGGATGGGCTGGTGGATTCAATACCTCTGCAACTGCAGGTGGTGTAGCTAAATGGGGTTCTGTTAGAACCGCAGCAGGCTTGTCAAACAACAAAGTTGAGGGCTTCGAAGTTTATCCTAACCCATCGAATGGTAAGTTTTATGTTAAAGCAAATGTAAAAGGTGCATCTTCAATTAAGGTGATGGATTTAACGGGTAGAGTAATTTATCACGAAAATTATCCAACTAAAGCATTGTTATTTACTTCTGTAGATTTAAGTAATCAAGCTACCGGAATATATTTTGTAGAAGTGCGCGAAGGAAACAACGTGGCTATTCAAAAAGTAAGCGTTCAGTAATTTAAAGAACTCATTGAAAAGGCGGGCTTGTCCCGCCTTTTCTGTTT
Organism: Sphingobacteriales bacterium; assembly: GCA_947505035.1. Taxonomy (GTDB): domain Bacteria; phylum Bacteroidota; class Bacteroidia; order Sphingobacteriales; family Sphingobacteriaceae; genus CAIKLP01. Next base: position 26,518 of record CANNIS010000004.1, on the reverse strand, counting down.
TATGCCTATAAAATAATTATATTCGCTTATGCAAGTATATCATGTGATTGGCTTGATGTCTGGCACTTCTTTAGATGGTGTAGATTTAGCCTATTGTAAATTTATTTTAACAAACAAGGTATGGGAATATGAAATTATTCATACAACATGTTACCCCTATTCCGAAGATTGGAAAATTAAATTAGCAAATGCAGAAAACACCTCGGTTTTAGCCATTCATTTATTAGACACCGCCCTTGGAAATTATTTTTCCGAAAACATTACTGAGTTTATTAAAAAATATAATATAACTAAGCTTGATTTTATTGCTTCACATGGCCATACTATTTTTCATCAGCCAGCAAATGGGGTAACATTACAAATTGGGGCTGGCGCTGTAATTACAGCAAACACAGGCCTTACCACAATTTGCGATTTCCGAAAAATGGATGTGGCCATGGGCGGACAAGGCGCGCCTTTAGTGCCAATTGGCGACAGAGATTTATTCTCCTCATATAATTATTGTTTAAACATTGGCGGTATTGCTAATGTTTCATTTGAATTAAATGGTAAAAGATTAGCCTACGATATCTGTCCTGCAAATATGATATTGAATCATTATTTGCTAGACAACAATCTTTTGTTTGACGATGAAGGATTATTAGCGAGATCGGGTACGGTAAATACCGAGCTATTAGCCGAATTAAATAAATTAAATTATTACCATCAAGCATTTCCAAAATCTTTAGGAAAAGAGTGGGTATTACAAAATATTTATCCAACTGTAGATAAATATAACTTAAGTGAAAATCATGTTTTAGCAACATTGGCAGAACACATTGCCATGCAAATTGCGGCTAATGTTAATAAGAGCGAAATACCTGCTTCGATGCTAATCACAGGCGGTGGAGCCTATCATAGCTATTTAATAGAAAGAATAAGCGCGCATACCAATACGCAATTAATCATACCAAGTCGGGTATTAATAGAATTCAAAGAAGCTTTAGTATTCGCATTTTTAGGCGTGTTAAGATATAGAAACGAAGATAATTGTTTAGCATCTGTAACTGGCGCTCCCAAAAATAATTGCGGCGGGCAAATATTTTTCGTAAAAAATTGAATTTAAATGAATAGCATAAAATACACGCCTAAATTTTTTATACTTATTGCGCTGTTTTTTTCTATAACGGCTGCAATCAGCATGTATTTATATCAACCACAGCAGTTACTCAACCGCAGCACAAATAACATTCAAACAACAATCAATCAGGATTTTAAAAATGCAAAGTTATTTTTAGCAGATACGCTCATTCAAAATATTCTTTTGTCGCAAAGCCCTAAAGCCAATAAAAGTAGATGGCAAGCCCTAAATCGATTAGCTGAATCAAAAAATGCGATTGCCATTGTTTATCATAAAAATTGTTTAAAATACTGGACTTCCAATACGCTTGGGTTTTCAGAAAACGAACTAAAAGCGCTACCAAATTTTTCTTTTAAAAAGCATAAAAACGCCTATTACATTATATTTAAAGAAACAAAATTAGCTAATACAGCACTCTTTGTATTGCCAGTTAAATATTCCTTTGCATATGAAAACGAGTATTTGCAAAATAAATTCGATGCGCATTTAAATGTTCCCGAATATATATTATTGAATCAAGCAAATGCTAGCGATTTTAAAAACATTCTCGACCTGAATGGAGCTAAATTGTTTCAAGTGTCAATGGATCTAAATAAACTGGGAGCGCAACATTTTTACGCAAGGGCTTGCTTAGAAATACTCGCTATTATTTTTACACTCATTACACTAGCAGTATATTTAGTGCTATTAGCTAAAAGAAAATCTAAAGCTATTGCGCTATTAACCTTAATAGCTTGTTTATTAGCTATTAGAACCGTCACCTATTATTTTAAATTTCCAGCCGAAACTTTCAGGCTTCCAATCTTTAACCCAAATTTATTTGCTAGTAATTTTATTTTCCCATCTCTGGGAGACTTAGCTTTTAATCTAATTTTAATTTTTGTACTTGTCTGGTTTATATCCAAAATATTTATACATCAGAAAAAAATCAATATGATTGGTTCTCTATTGCTGTTACATTTAACCGTATTAATTCTTAGTTACGGACTGTTAGCGCTCATACAGGCCTTAGTTTTAGACTCAAGCATCTCTTTTGATTTTTTTAATATAGAGACACTCACCGTACACAGTTTTATAGGCTTATCTATTATATCACTCGCTTGTTATATTGTGTATTTGTGTTTATTTACTTTAGCAGCAATAGTTGATCAAAATTATTTGCGCAAGCAATGGAAATTAGCACTTCTAATTTTGCTCATCTTATTATCTTTTGCTTATTTTATAGCTAGCACTTTATTCCTTATCACTTTTTTATCTTTTGGTGTATTATTTATACTATTTAAAAGCAAGTTTTCTGATCGGAATCATTTTACAGTCGCTGCAATTCTTTCTATTATTTCTTTATTTGTTATTCAATCGGTTTATTTATTAAGTATAAATATTGAATCAAAAGAAATTCAAAACAGGGAGTTGCTTGTTGCTAAATTAGAAATTGCAAACGATCCCATTGCGGAATATCTCTTAGATAGTATATTAATCAAAGCAAGTAAGGACCCTATTATTATTAGTCAATTAGCTAAATCGCAACCAAATAGTGCCCTAGTAGTAGAAAAATTAAATGCGAATTATTTAAATGGATACTTTTCAAAATATAGCAGAACTGGGGATGTTTATTTTCTTAATAATAAAAAAGACCGCGAAAAATACCAGCAATTAGATTCATTTATCATTAAAAATTGCGAACCCACTGCCAATCAAGGATTATTTTTTCTAACGAATAATTACGGGCAGCTAAATTATTTTGCGAAAATTAAGTACAGCATAAACAATAGCACCGCTTGGGTGGTAATGGCAATCAATGCAAATTATTTTAGAGAAGATAATATTTATCCAGAATTATTTCTAGAAGGAAATTTAAGGATCAATAAAGATTTTAGCCAATACGCTTATGCAATATATAAATCAAACAAATTAATTTCTCAAAAAGGCGATTATCCATATAAAACAAAACCAAACGAGTTTTTAGCAAATAACAATACTAGTTTAGTTATTAATGGCTTTGATCACTTGGTTTACCGGCCTAATCAAGAGGTTGTGATTGTGGTTAGTAAAGCAAAAAGCAGTCTAGTTAATTACATTTCTTTTTTTGCCTATGTATTTTTAATTTTTCTAGTATTATTTCTGATAATTTATTTCATTGGTATTTTGCTTAACGAGCAACAGGCTCAATTTACTTTTTTGGCCATTACCAACCGATTACAATTGCTGTTCAAAACCAGGGTGCAATTATCTTTGCTTTTTACGATTATTATTTCCATCACTATTATGGGCGTGGTAACCTATCAATATATAAGTAATTTAAATACTTCACAACAAGAAGAAATATTAAGCAAAAATTTACAGGCTATTCAACAGGTTATTAATAAAAAAGTGGACGGGCAAGCCATAGCCAAATCTGTTCAGCAAGATGATTTTGTGCAGGCATTTCAACAAGCAGCAGATTTATATCAAAGTGATATTAATTTATATGCCCTCAATGGCGATTTACTCTTAAGTACGCGCCCTATATTGATTCAATCTGGCATAACCGCCAATTGCATGAACCCCAGCGCTTATATCAGCTTATCGCTAGACGCACAATCTGAAATTATTATCAAAGAACAAGTAGGAAATTTAAATTATCTATCTGCTTACACGCCCATTAGAAATTCGAATTCGGAAATCATTGCTTATTTAAATTTGCCTTATTTTGCAAATGCAGCAGAATACAATCAAAAAATAGCGGTCTTTATTACTACTATTATCAACAGTTATGTATTAATCGTTTTCTTAATTTCCATCCTTGCATATTTTATTGCTAAATCAATTACTGCGCCACTCAGTTTAATTCAAGATCAACTTATTAAAATAAAACTTGGTCAAAAAATGAAAACGATCTATTGGAATCGAAATGATGAAATAGGCTCATTGATCAAATCTTATAATAAAATGATTCTCGATTTAGAAGAAAGTGCAAATAAATTAGCAAAATCTGAAAGAGAGAGCGCATGGAAAGAGATGGCAAAACAAGTTGCACACGAAATTAAAAACCCCTTAACACCAATGAAATTAGGCTTGCAGCTTTTAGAGAGAGCATACCAAGCCCATGACGAAAGCTTTACAGAAAAATTTGAAAACTTTGCGAAAACATTTATTCAGCAAATCGATAACTTGACTAACATTGCAAATGAATTTGCAAACTACGCACAAATGCCGAATCATAAAACCGAAGAAGTAGTAATTAAAGAGGCGCTATGGGCCTCTTTAGATTTATTCAAGCATTTAGCAAATGTAAAATTTACTATCAATGATGAGACACCAAATGAGCTAAAGGTTTTAGGTAACAAAGACAATTTCATCAGTATATTTAATAATTTATTTAGAAACGCCATTCAAGCAGTTGATCAAGTCGAGCATCCAATTATTCAGCTGCATTTAGCTTTTTCTTCAAATAAGTTATTGATAAAATTTGAAGACAATGGCGTAGGAATACCCGAGGCTATACAAGCAAATATTTTTGAACCAAGTTTTACGACTAAAAATAGCGGCATGGGTTTAGGCCTGGCCATAGTTAAAAATAATTTGCTACCCATTGATGGAGAAATTTGGTTTGAAAGTTCAGCCAATAAAGGCACTACTTTCTTCGTTTTACTTCCAATTGTAAACTGAGGATGCACTTAAAGGGCTTTATTGTATTTATTTTATTGATTACCGGGGCAAATGCTTTTGCCCGTACCGATCAAATAGGCCCTGATTCTACAAAAACCAGTACCGTTACGCCTTCATTCTTAACTAAAAAGTATTTTCATAAAGACAGCCTTTCCTTATTTCAAAGAAAAGCAATCATAGCAGATCCTTTTTTAATGACCACTCAATTGGCCTCCACTTTGGCTTTAGATAATGGTTTGTCGAAGTCGGGTAGTATTGCTCGCGCTATTAGCGTTGGTAATGCGCAAGATTTAGGTGTATTGTCTTCATTCAATTTACAATTAGACGGCAAGCTCAACAATGAAATAGATTTATTGGCTGTTATTTCGGATGATAATATTCCAGTGCAGCCAGAAGGGAATACCCAACAACTACAAGAATTCGATAGGGTATTTATTCAGGTGAATAATACAAATAGTAAATTAATTGCAGGCGATTTCGAATTAAAAAGTAGGGAGAGTTATTTTTTAAATTATTTAAAAAAAGGAAAAGGAGTACTGCTGAGCACCCAACAAAATAATTATGATATAACCATAGGGTCTGCCATTGCAAAAGGGAAGTATTTTAAATATGAATTCCTTGGAACCGAAGGCAGTCAAGGGCCCTATAAAATTAAAGGGCCCAACAACGAATCCTATTTAATCGTGATGGCTGGCACAGAAAGAGTATACATCGACGGAGAATTATTAAAAAGAGGAGAGAATCAAGACTATACTATAGACTACAATTCGGCAGAAATTATATTTACCAATAGAAAAATGATTACAGCTTATTCAAGAATAATTATAGAGTTTGAATATTCAGAAAGAAGTTATAGCAGAACGGTTAATATTGCGAAGACAAATTTTAAATTACAAAAAATTGATTTTTCGGTTAATTATTATAACGAAAAAGACAATAAGAATATTAATTTTTTACAAAACCTCTCCAGCGATCAAAAATTATTTTTAAGCACCATTGGTGATCAGTTAGATAAGGCGTTTTACAGCTCTGCCGACAGCACAGATTTAAATCCAAACCAAATTTTGTACCAAAAAAAAGACAGCTTAGGCTATCTAATTTATGTCTACAATCCAACATATGCTGGCCAGCAATTTAAATTAGTATTTACAGAGATGGGCCCCAATGCGGGTAATTATGTTTTGCTTAATAACAGCGCTAATGGCCGGGTTTATGGTTGGGTGCAGCCTATATCGGGCATACCACAGGGCAATTTTGAGCCTATTGTAAAGCTCATTACACCTAAGCAACAAGAACAAATGAGCATTGGATTTTCTTATTCGCCAAAAAGAAATTGGTTTGTTTCTAACGAATTTGCTTTTAGTAATAGAGATTTAAATTTGTATGCTAACATTGGTGATAAAGACAATTTTGGATTTGCAAACAAAACAATCATTCGCAATCAAGTAAATTTAAGCGCCGACACTAGCAATGGTTTAAAATTAATTAATTCGATTGCAATAGAATTAGTAGATAAGCATTTTAATGCAGTAGAGAATTATCGACCTATTCAATTCGCGAGGATATATAGTTTAATTCCCGCCATTAAAACAAACGAAATTTGGCTTACTTACAATACTAAGCTTTTAAAAAACGAGCAAAATTACCTAGAATATAAAGCGAACTTTTTGAATCAACAGAATCAATATAATGCAATACAGCATGTTGTTTTAGGAAGTTTTTTAAATAAAGATTGGAGGCTAAACAATAATACAGCGCTGCTGCTTAGCCGTTCTACATTCGATTTAACAAGTACAAATTACTTTAATCAAAAATCGAACATAGAGCGAAATTTTAAATTTATTAATATTGGATTTTCGCAAGAATTAGAAAATAATCGGAGCAATTTTAATTTAATGGATTCATTAAAACAAAATAGTTTTGCATTTAGCGACATTGGTATTTATGTAAAAAATAGCAGCACAATTAACAAGACTATACAGTTGGCTTATAATCATAGAATAGATAAAAACCCATATTTAAATGATCTTGCTACTAGTACTAATGCGAATTCATTTAATTTTAATGCTGATTTTAATGGAAATAAAAACTCCATGTGGTCTGTAAATTATTTATACAGAAAATTAGATGTCATGCGCGCTAATGTGAATTTAAAAAACGATGAAAATAATATTGCCAGAATAAAACATGATGGCACTTTTTTTCGGGGTATGTTAAGCAGTACTACATTTTACGAAATTGGTTCTGGCCAAGAGCCCAAAAGGGCTTTTACCTTTGTGGAAGTGCCTTTAGGGCAAGGTATTTATATATATCAAGATTATAATGGGAATGGAATTAAGGAACTGAACGAATTCGAATTAGCCAAATTTTCTTACGAAGCCAATTACCTAAAAGTAAGTTTACTATCTACCGAATTTGTGAGAACAAAGTCGACAAGCATTACTGAAAATATCTTAATTGATCCTGCTAAATACTTTTCAGCGAACAATCTATTTGGCAAAGTTGGAAGATTGTTTAGCAATCAATTAACATTAAAAATAGATAAAAAAGTAGCCGACGCCGCTAGTTTTGACATCAACCCTTTTGCAATTAATAAAAACGATACAAACTTGGTTACCTATTCAAATGCTATTCGAAACACCTTGTATGTTAACAGAGCTAATCCGGCTTTCGGATTTGATTATACCATTCAATTAGTTGACAATAAAAATTTATTAGTCAATGGCTACGATAATAAAAACAAATCGGAACATATTTGGCAAATTCGTGCTATATTTTTAGAAAATTATTTAGGCAATGGCGTAATTAAATATGGCTCAAAAGCCTATCAATCATTGAATTTCAAAGAAAAAAATTATAATATAGACTACTTTGAATTTAAACCAGAACTTACTTGTCAAATAAATTATTTTTGGCGAATCACCACGGCTGCAAGTTATGCTACTCAACAAAATAATAGTATTTTAAAAGAGCAATCGCGCCGTTTAAGTTTTAATATAGAAACAAGTTATAATGCTGCAGGAAGTTTTAGCTTAACAAGCAAATGTAGTGTTATCAAAAATCGTTATAACGCAGGCGTAAACAATGCCATTGCTTACGAAATGTTAGATGGATTGCAAATAGGCAATAATTATACTTGGAATTTAGTGTTTCAAAGAAACTTTGGATCCGGTATTCAATTAAGTATAATATATGATGGCAGGGCATCGGCATCAGCTCCAACAATCAATATCGGTAGTGTTCAAGCAAGAGCATTTTTTTAATCGCCTTTTTTATTTCAGCTTTAAGATTGTTTTACCGATCGAAGTACCATCTGCGTAAAGCATAATGGTGTAATCTCCAGGGCTTAAACTAGAGCCTTTAGTCCAGTAAATGCTATATTCTTGGCTTGGATTGTTTTGAAAATCAAAACTTCTTTTTACCGAATATTGTAATGATTCGCCATTCGCATTAAATTTACTTTCGTTAGCATCTGTTACCACTTCGGCTTTATTTTCTGGATTAATAATTCTAATATAAAAATCTTTATTTCCAGTTGCAGCTACTTGATTATCTGCAAGAGTAAAATTGATTTTAATTTTCTCTAAACTTTTTACGCGATCTGTTGCTGATTCTTTTCCATTAGTACGAAACTTAATTCCAATGGCAGTCAAGCTAGTCGGCTTTAAAATTTCCGCTACCGCAACTTTATTCGAAAGCGAAATGTTTTTATTTAACAAATCACTTGATTTTTTTTGCTCCGATTCAACAGTTTGTTTTAAACCGGAATTTTCACTGGTTAAATCTTCGTTTTCTTTTTTTAATGCGGCAATTTGCTCTTGATATTTATTGATGTAATAACGCAACTGATCAATCTCATTTTTAGCCTTTGAAAGCTGTGCTGTATTCATTTTCCCTCTTTTGAGTGCAGCTTGTAATTCCGCAACTTTACCTTTTAACTCTTCATCTTTAGCAATTAAATTTTGATTAAGCGTATCGGCGTTTGCAGTAGCGGTATTTAAATCGACCTCTAACTGATCGAGTTCGCTTTGCAATTTAGATTTTTCATCGGTTGTTTGCTCAAATTTTGTTTCCGATTTATTTTTTTGCAACCAGAGAAAAACATTTGTTGCAATTAACAATGCGATTACAACTAAAAGGATATATACCTTTTTAGTATCTTTTTCTGCGTTTGGGTTATTTTCCATTTTTTTTAAAATTATTTTTTGGCAATTTCATCAACATAGTTTAATCGTAAATCAGATAAAAACTGTGTTAATAATTTTTCTGCATCTAAACTGATATTGCCTTTGGTTTTATTTTTTAACATATCAAGCATATCAATTGCTTGTTGCGCCTGCTCTATATTTTTTTCGATAGCATTTGTCATCGGATTCATTACTTTTCCTAAACCTTGCATTCCCGTTGAGTGAAACAGATAAATTAGCGAGGCAAATAATTGTTCGTCTTTTTCCATACTGAAAATATTTAAACAAATATATAAAAAAGGCCGAAATTTACGTTTCGACCTTTTTTATAGAAATTAGGAAAGAAAGGATGTATTATTTTATGCTATTGACAAGCTCTTCGCTTAATGGCTTGGTAGTAGAGGGAAAATATTTGATCAAGTTGCCTTGTTCATCAATTAAATATTTATTGAAATTCCAATTGGGTTGTTGACTATTCCATCCGTTTTCGTCTTTATTGGCTAGCCATTTAAACAAATCACATGCTTTATCTCCAGTTACATCTACTTTTTCGAAAAGCTGAAAGCTAAGGCCATAATTTTTTTGACAAAAAGCTGCAATGTCATTATTTGATCCAGGCTCTTGCCCTCCAAAGTTATTAGCAGGAAAGCCTAATACCACTAATTGCTGGCCATATTTTTTGTGTAAAGCCTCTAGCGCCTCGTATTGTGGTGTAAACCCACATTTAGATGCAGTATTTACGATGAGCACTTTCTTGCCTTTATATATAGCAAAATCAATAAGCGTTCCATCTATTGATTTCATTTTAAATGAATAAAAGTTGATGCTGTTTTTCATTTTTAAATTGGCTGGCTTGCTTTTTACTTGGTTAAACCCCAAACAAGAGGTCAGTAAAGTAAGTAAGGGTATAAATATTTTCATAATCTTAATAACGATTTTCTTGCTCCTTTGTTTTCTTAAATATATACTATTGAGAACCACGTGGCAATCCTTTATAATTCTTAGACTTTTGTTTCATTTCTAGTTCTATTTTCTCGGAATACCCAATGCTTTCTTTGCATCCTTTTAAAATAGACTTCCAAATAAGGTTGAAAAACCCCTGTTGAGGCTTGCGGGCTAAGTAAAATTGAGGCTGAACGAATTTGCCGTAAACACTTGGGTTATCGTTGGATAATACCATAACATTTGCCAAAAAGGAGTACATTTTCTGATGTTTTAATTGATTATCACGGCTATCAACGGCTAATACCTTAACCCTTAAATTTTTATATTTCATTGAAATATTGGCATTTACCCCCATTTCGTCGCCTTTCAATTTAATTTGCAGCTTTTTTAACTTACAATTTGCAATCTCAATTTTAGTAAGGGGCTTTAAAATAGCGTTTAACTTTGCTAAATTATAAGCGCCCATTTCCCCATTACAATAAAAAGATCTTTTATGATCGGCATAAAACAGCCCTAATGATAAATTAGTTTTGGCTTCGTTATTGAGTAAAAAATCGAAATCAATTTTCAATAATTTGTTTTGATTGATCTCTTTTTTTTCATTGGTAAAATTATCAATCTCGCCCTCTAATTTATTAAAGGAAATATTCCATCGTAAATCATTTTGCTGTAATAATTCAGAGTAATTTATCTCTGAATTCATTACCTTAATTTTATTAATGGTTAAAGGTAAAGTAAGGTCAAATGGAATTTGTTGCGGAAACTTCCGTTCTCTAAATGGGTTTATTTTAAATTTTTTATTTAAATTTATATTACTTTTCATTTTATTTATTTCAAGTAATTCGGAACGAAAAACTTGATGATAAATAAAACCCTCAAAATCAAAATTTTTTAAAATCAAACTTTTAAAGGTAAAGTCATACCTGGTTTTTTGATATCCATATTTGTCGCAGAAATTTTGTTCGGGAAACCTGGGACTAATCGCTAAATTATAGACCGAAAAGCTTTTAGAAGCACTACTTGCCGTGCATTCCTCTATTTTAAAGTTATAAGAACTATCCTTATTCGTAAAGCTAAAATCTCTAATGCTTAGGCCAATATCATCTGCATAAAATGGGTGATGATTTGTTTGAGAAGCGGCATCTATCATTAAGTTTTTAACATAAAAATTTGATAGAAAAACAAATTGCCTATTTTTATTTGTTGCACTATCTATTTGAATGCACAAGGTTGTATTTTTGAAAATGATATCTTTAACATTCAAAGAAATCATGGTGTTTTTTATTAACTCGTATGGATTTTGATATTTGTTTTCTGTTGGCTTATTTCTGTTGGCCCGCAATTCATTATAATAGACTGTTATAATTGGTTTTTCTAAATTTAGTTTATTGATATACAATTTTTTGTTAAAATAGTATTGAATTGGATGTGTATTTTTTATTTCTAATTTTTTAATGATAATACTAAATAAATAAAGTGGGGCTTGATTTGTTTGATTTAGTTTTTTGTAAACCAACACATTTGGTTTTAGCCTTAAACTGTCAACACTAAAATTGCCAGTTAGAAAATTGATATGAAGGTCTTTAAATTCTACACTGTATAAATTATTGGTCGCCAATTCGATGTTTTTGCGAATGGCCTGGGCAATGGTCGGTTTCCAATACCAAGCAAGTGAAAAGGCAAAAAGAAGGAGTACAGTAAAAAATACTGCCAAAATTTGCAATAAAAGACGCCCTATTTTTTTGTTAAATTGCATTAATCTGATCTATAATATACTAATATAGGCTTATTTACTTGTTTTTAGCTCTAATTGATAAAAATTAAAAACTGACATTTTTTCATATTTTTAGTATTTTTGTATAATAATTATGGAAAGCATTAAAGGGATATTTCAAAAAGAGCACGATGAGCTTAGGCAAGGTGAGGCGATCATGATGGAGCCAACCATTGCGAATGCTGCAGCGAGGAAGTTATACATTGAAAGTTATGGCTGTGCCATGAACTTTGCCGATTCGGAAGTGGTTGCATCTATTATGTTAGAAATGGGATTTCAAACAACTTCAAATTATAAAGAAGCAGATGTTGTTTTTATCAATACCTGTTCTATTCGCGAAAATGCGGAGCAAAGAATTCGAAAAAGATTAACCGACTTTAGGGCACAAAAAATTGCCAAGCCAAGCACCATTGTTGGTGTATTGGGTTGCATGGCTGAAAGACTAAAAGCAAAATTTATTGAAGAAGAAAAATTAGTTGATTTAGTTATTGGTCCAGATGCATATAGAGATTTGCCTTTATTATTATCTCAAGCAGATGATGGTCAAAAAGCAATCAATGTATTATTATCTAGAGAAGAAACCTACGCAGACATTACGCCACTTAGATTAAATACGAATGGAGTAAACGCTTATGTTTCTATTATGCGTGGTTGTGACAATATGTGTTCCTTCTGTGTGGTCCCATTTACAAGGGGTAGAGAGCGAAGTAGAAATGTGAATTCGATTCTTAAAGAAGTAGCTGATTTGTTTTCGAATGGATATCGCGAAGTAGTTTTATTAGGACAAAATGTAGATTCTTATAAATGGTTAGATGAATCAACGCAACAGCTTACCAATTTTGCTTCGTTATTGGCGCTCGTAGCAAAGGTAAATCCATTAATGCGTGTTCGATTCTCTACCTCACATCCAAAAGATATTACCGACGAAGTATTACAAACCATTGCCGATCATGCTAATATTTGTAATTCAATTCATTTACCTGTTCAATCTGGAAGCACAACTGTTTTAGATAGAATGAATAGAAATTATTCGAAAGAATGGTATTTAAATAGAATTGATGCTATTAGAAGAATTATTCCAGGATGCGCTATTTCTACCGATATTATAACTGGTTTTTGTGGCGAAACAGCCGAGGAGTTTAAGGATACTTTAAGTATGATGGCGCTTGTAAAATTTAATTACGCCTATCAATTCTCTTATTCTGAAAGGCCCGGAACGCCTGCAGCAAAGAAAATGAAGGATGACATTGATGATGCTACAAAAGCGACAAGACTAGACCAAGTGATCGCCTTACAAAGAGGGCATAGTTTAGAGAAATTAAAAGAATTTGTAGGACAAACGCAGGAAGTATTAATTGAAGGCTTTTCTAAAAAATCGACAAATGATTTTGCCGGAAAAAACGATCAAAATGCAGTGGTCGTTTTTCCTGTAGTAGATCTATATAAAAAAGGGGATTACGTTCAAGTGCTAATTCAAAGTTGTACATCAGCCACGCTGATTGGGAAAATTGTAAAATAACAAATGGAATTACAAGTAATTAAAAATAGATTTGGAATAATTGGCAATTCGCCATTATTGAATAGAGCAATAGACATTGCAACACAAGTGGCGCCTACCGATATTTCCGTTTTAATTACCGGCGAAAGTGGTAGTGGTAAAGAAGTGTTTTCGCAAATTATTCATCAATTAAGTGCACGTAAGCACGGCCCCTTTATTGCAGTTAACTGTGGCGCAATACCTGAGGGCACAATAGATTCAGAGCTTTTTGGTCACGAAAAAGGTTCATTTACAGGAGCGCACGAAGCAAGAAAAGGATACTTTGAGGTAGTAAGTGGGGGCACTATTTTTTTAGATGAAGTTGCAGAGTTACCAATTGGTACGCAAGCACGATTGTTGCGCGTATTAGAAACCGGCGAATATTTACGCGTGGGTTCCTCGAAGGTGCAAAAAACAAATGTTAGAATTGTTGCAGCAACAAATGTAAATGTTTATGAAGCAGTACAACGTGGAAAATTTAGAGAAGATTTATATTACCGATTAAATACAGTTCCTTTAAAAGTGCCGTCACTAAGAGAGCGCAAAGAAGATGTTTATTTATTATTCAGAAAATTTATTTCCGACTTTTCCGTAAAGTATAGAAGCCCGAATATTCAGCTAAACGAAGAAGCCAAAGCCATTCTAGCGCATTATACTTGGCCAGGAAATATTAGGCAATTAAAAAATGTAGCAGAACAAATTTCTGTCTTGCAAAATGGGCAACAAGAAATGGATGCGCAAGAGCTGATCAAATATTTACCATTTGAGCAACCTATGAGTGGTTTGCCTGCAAAATTAGGACAGCATACCGATAATGATTTTTCCGAAAGAGATATTTTATATAAGGTATTGTTTGATATGAAAAAAGACCTCACCGATTTAAAAAAAGTTGTCTTAGATCTATTGCAAAATTCTGGCACAGCAAATGAGTTTATTGCTGACAATACCAATATCATCAATAAACTGGTTCAAGAAATAAATCCAACAAATTTGGAGTACACAGGTTTTCAAATGCCTATGCATGTAAACCCTGCAAGCCAATCAAACAGCTCGTTTCAGCCAAATAACTTTCATAGTAATCCTTATAAATTAGACGCAGCCATAGAAGAGGTCGAAGAAACCTTATCTTTAGAAGACAAAGAGATTGACTATATTAAAAAAGCGCTAAAGAAACATAAAGGCAAACGAAAATTGGCTGCACAAGAATTAGGCATATCGGAGCGAACATTGTACAGAAAAATTAAAGAATACGACATCAATCTTTAAGAATATGCAACAACAAAAAACTAATTTCAAAAACAGCTTTATCATTAAGTTTAAATTATTAAGCTTGTCTATTTTGCTATTGATGATGAGTGCTTGTGGAATCTATTCTTTTACCGGCGCATCTATTTCGCCCGAAACAAAAACAGTTGCCGTATTCTTGTTTCAAAACAACGCGAATTTAGTCGTTCCAACATTAAGTCAAACAATCACAGAGTCATTAAAAGACAGAATTGTTACCCAAACAAATTTACAATTAACCAGAAGTACAGCTGATATTGAGTTTGACGGCAAAATCATAGATTATAGTGTAAAGCCAATGTCTGTGCAGGGGAATAATGCTACTTCTCAAAACAGATTAAGTATATCTGTTAAAGTAAAGTACACGAATAAAAAAGAAGAAGCCAAAAGTTTTGAATATACTTTTACTAGGTATGCCGATTTCCCAGGCACTAAAAACTTACCGGATGTAGAAAGCGAACTTATCAAAATAATTAATACGCAATTAATAGATGATATTTTTAATAAAGCATTTGTAAACTGGTAATATGGAAACTGAAAAAATTATTTCTTATATAGACCATCCAGAACAAATGGATAAATCGGCTTTGCCAATTTTGCAAGACTTACTAATAAAATATCCCTATTGTCAAACATTTCATTTATTAAATGCTAAAGCGCAACACAATACCAATGAAATTATGTTTGATGCCACGCTTCGACAAACTGCGGCATATGCAGCCAATAGAAAAGTGTTATATTATTTAATTCATCAACACAATGCTGCAGTAAGTACTATTCCCGCTGTGGTTGAGCAAGTTCCGGTAATCGAAACTGAAGTTGACGCTACAATAACATTGCAAGACGAAGCCATCGCAGATTTAGTGCAGGAAACAATAGCTCTTCCGGAAGGTATTTTGGATTCGATAATTTTGGAGCCGAAAAATTCAGAACTGCAAAACGAGTCATTCGAAATAACACAACCAGAAGAAGGAGCATTTTCATTTACACAATGGCTTCAAAAAAAATCTGGTAAAACACCACCACTAATTACAGATCAAAATCCAGCAACCAAAACAAATATACGACTGGACACCTCAGAAGAAATTAAATCACTGATTCAAGATGAAATTGGTGAGTTAATTTTAGGAAATGTATTTAGTGAGGGATATTTTGCAAGCGACGCCGCTTTAGCAAAAAAACCAATTGTTGGCAATCAAAAACAAGTAGCATTAATTGAAAACTTTATACACTCGGAGCACCCTAAAGTAATAAAGGTGAATAAAGACGAAAAGGTGTTGAATTTGGAGAATAAAGCTAGAAAAAGCGCCCTCGACACGCAAATTCCAGTAAGCGAAACTTTAGCATCTATATATGTAAAACAGAAACTTTTTAATAAAGGAATAGAAGCCTATGTAAAATTAAGTTTGAAATATCCCGAAAAAAAGGCTTACTTTGCTTCCCTTATAGAAGAAATTAAATCAGAGATTAACAAATAAAATAGCATAAAATGTATACTTTTTTAATAGTAATTGCCCTAATTATCAGTGTTTTATTAATTTTAGTGGTTTTGGTTCAAAACCCTAAAGGCGGTGGATTATCCTCAAGCTTTTCATCATCTAATCAAGTAATGGGGGTTAAAAAAACAACCGATTTTCTTGAAAAGGCTACTTGGACCCTTGCGATTGCATTATTGGTGGTTTGTTTAGTCATCAATATGGTAAAACCAAGCGCAGAAGAAGGTGTTACAGAGCAATCGGCAGTACAAGAGCAAATTGATAATGCATCAACTGCACCTCAAGCCCCTACAAATATGCCTGCAAATTCAACTTCGGCAGCACCTGCAGCAGCAGATTCTACTAAGTAATTCAACAAAAATATTTTTAAAAACCCTCGCAACATGCGGGGGTTTTTTATTGGTGCCATGCTGTCACACTTATAGCCAAAAAAATAGCTAAAAAGGCTTTTTAAAATGAAAATTTGTCGCTTTTTGCCAATATTTCAAAAAAAATAGACTTGGCATAGCTTGTGATAGATAGTGTTAAATTGTTAAACTTTTAATTATAAAAAATATGGGAATTAGTATTAAACCAATTGCAGATAGAGTGGTAATATTACCAGCACCTGCAGAAGAAAAAACAGCTTCAGGAATTTTTATTCCAGATACTGCAAAAGAAAAACCTCAAAGAGGCACAGTTGTAGCAGTAGGGGATGGTAAAAAAGAAGAGCCTATAACGGTTAAAGTTGGCGACGAAGTTTTATACGGAAAGTATGCCGGTACGGAAATTACCTACGAAGGAAAAGAATATTTAATCATGCGCGAGTCTGATATTTACGCAATTATTTAATTAAACGATTTAATCTATATATAAAATGGCAAAACAAGTAAAATATAATGTGGAAGCGCGTGACGCGTTGAAACGCGGTGTAGATATTTTAGCAAATGCAGTAAAAGTTACCTTAGGTCCAAAAGGAAGAAATGTAATCATCGATAGAAAATTCGGTGCACCATCTATTACTAAAGACGGCGTAACAGTTGCAAAAGAAGTGGAATTAAGAGATCCCTTAGAAAATATGGGCGCACAATTAGTAAAAGAGGTGGCTTCTAAAACTGCAGATCAAGCAGGCGATGGAACTACTACTGCTACTGTATTAGCGCAAGCAATTGTAACTGCTGGTGTAAAAAATGTTGCAGCTGGCGCAAATCCAATGGACTTGAAAAGGGGAATTGATAAAGCGGTTGCAGAGGTTGTAAAAAACTTACAAGCACAATCATCGCCAGTAGGAGAAGACAATAATAAAATCAAACAAGTTGCAACTATTTCTGCTAACAACGACGAAGTAATTGGTAAGTTAATTGCAGATGCAATGGCGAAAGTGGGTAAAGATGGAGTCATTACTGTTGAAGAAGCAAAAGGTACCGAAACAGAAGTAAAGATTGTGGAAGGCATGCAATTTGATAGAGGTTATTTGTCTCCATACTTTGTAACGAATACCGATAAAATGGAAGCAGAATTAGATAATCCATTTATTTTAATTTACGACAAGAAAATTTCTTCAATGAAAGAATTGCTTCCAATATTAGAGAAGCAAGTACAAACAGGTCGTCCATTATTAATCATCGCAGAAGATTTAGACGGAGAAGCTTTAGCTACTTTAGTGGTTAATAAAATTCGTGGTTCATTAAAAGTAGTAGCGGTTAAGGCGCCTGGTTTTGGTGATCGTCGTAAAGCTATGTTAGAAGACATCGCAATTTTAACTGGTGGTACGGTAATTTCGGAAGAAAGAGGCTATAAGTTAGAAAATGCCGAATTGACTTACTTAGGACAAGCGGAAAGAGTATTAATCGACAAAGACAACACAACCATTATTAATGGTGCTGGTCAAAAAGAAGATATTGCTGGACGCATTGGTCAAATCAAAGCACAAATCGAGTCAACTACTTCTGATTATGATAAAGAAAAATTACAAGAGCGCTTAGCTAAATTAGCAGGTGGTGTTGCAGTTTTATATGTAGGTGCAGCAACAGAAGTGGAAATGAAAGAAAAGAAAGACCGTGTAGATGATGCACTTCATGCTACTCGTGCAGCAGTAGAAGAAGGGATTGTTGCAGGTGGTGGTGTTGCATTTATCAGATCGGTAGCAGCGCTAGAAGGTTTGAAAGGTGCTAACGAAGATGAGACAACTGGTATTCAAATTATTAAAAGAGCGATCGAAGAACCATTGCGTCAAATTTGCGAAAATGCGGGAGTAGAGGGATCAATCGTTGTACAAAAAGTGAAAGAAGGAAAATTAGATTTCGGTTACAATGCGCGTACAGATAAATATGAAAATATGATTGCTGCAGGTGTTATTGATCCAACTAAAGTTTCTAGAATTGCATTAGAAAATGCGGCTTCCATTGCAGCAATGTTATTGACCACAGAATGCGTTTTAGCGAATGATCCTGAAGATGAAAAAGGCTCCTCATCTATGGGTGGCGCTCCAGGAATGGGCGGCATGGGTGGCATGATGTAAGTCATTGCCAACAATCAAAGCACAAAAAAAGTCCTCATCTTTTGATGAGGACTTTTTTTATCAAATAATTTCAAATTATAAAACTACTCTAATGTTAAAACTAATTTTTGCTTTAACATATGTTTTAGTATTGATGCTTGTATTTACACCACCTGTTAATTTAACTTTGAAAGTTGGTTTAGCAAGGTAAGGTACAATGTTTACCACAGTAGTATCTACCACCAAGTTAATTGATGGGGTGTTTTGTGGTACTGGATTTAATGAAGCAATATTCTGAAACATAGCACCAACGGTATCTTTTGAAATGGCAGCAATCATGTTGTTAAGTGCATTAAAGTTTCCACCAGGTAAAGTATTTCCTGCAGAATCTACCATGGTTAATTTTAATCCTGTTAATGTGATAGATTCTAAGTAATCTCTATCTGCATCATTCGCAGCTAAAATAGAATCAAGATTCGATGCAATTACACCCGTGGTGTCTAAAACACCAGTACTATCTACTTGGTCAAATTCAAATCTCACTTCTTGAGAATAAGGGATAGTTACTGTAACACCTAAGTCTCCGCAAGAAACTAAAAAGGTAGATCCTAATAAGATCGTTCCAGCAATTACGATATGAAATATAGTTTTTTTCATTTTATTTGGTTTTTTATAATAACACGTTTATACTATAAAGTTAAGTATATTTTTTTTCTACAAAGAAAATATGCTAAAAAAACTACTTAGCCAATTCATTTACATATTGAATCACTTCTAAAGGCTGATTATTCACTATTTTAGCCCCTCTTTTTTTGCCTAAACGCACAATAATGGTGTTTTTACTAGGTATCACCACTATGTATTGGCCTAAAATACCCCTGCAATAAAAGGCTGGGTAATGAGCATTTTTCAGCACCCACCATTGGTAACCATAGTAATCGGTTTTATTTCCCTTTTCATCATTTAATCCATTGGAGGATATAGATTTATATACCCAATTACTATCTACTAGCTGTTGCGTTCCCCAACGTCCTTTTTGTAAGTATAATTTTCCGATTCTTGCAAAATCACGGGCATTACTGTAAAAGCAACAGAAAGCTTTTTCGTCACCATTTGCATGATCAATACTCCATTTTGCATCGTGCTCCGCTCCAATTTTTGACCATAACTTTTCAGATGCATAAGCCGCATTTGATTTTCCAGTTGCGGCGCTCAACACTAAGCCTAACAATTGCGTATCACCACTCTTATATTTAAACTCAACACCGGCAGGCTTTTCGGCCTTTAACGAATATATCAATTTTCTTAAATTATTTCCGTAATAGGCATCTGTTGTTTGGTTGATAGGTGTTGCATAAGATTCGTGAAAGTTTAAACCCGAAGCCATTCTTAATAAATCTTCGATGGTTATTTTTGCTAATTCTCCATTTGCATATTCGGGAATATATTTACCAACCGGATCTTTCACACTTGAAATTTTTCCTTCATCAATAGCTACGCCAACTAAAATACTGATGATACTTTTTGCCATTGAAAAAGAATTAGAGTAGGAGCTATCGCTATATCCATCCCAATATTCTTCATAACAAAGAGAATCGTTTTTTATTACTAAAAAAGCAACGGTTTCGCCTGTTTGCAGGGTTTTTCTTAAAGAATCTGATAGTGGCTTATTATTTTTATCAATAGAAACTAGCCAAGGACTACGTTGCCCAGTATTTGGAACGGCGCTGTATTCAAAAATGTCTAAATCATCTATATTGGCTTGTAAGTGTAAAAGCGCTTTGTAAATATAGGTTGTGCCTGTTGCCCAAATCGCTAAATTTAAAATCAATAAAAAAGCAATACTCAATTGAATAATTTTTTTCTTCATTATTTCTTAATTTCCATGTTAAACAATTCAGTTAAATGTGCTATTAGTTTTAATTTTACGGATTCCATATCTACTTTTTCGCCAAGTTCTGCTTCCATCGAAGTAACCGCTTTGTCGTCAATTCCACAAGGAATAATATTTTTAAAATGGGTTAAATTAGTGTTCACATTAAAGGCAAAGCCATGCATGGTTACCCATCGGCTACAACGAACACCCATGGCACAAATTTTTCTTGCTTTAAAGGGGTTGTCGCTCTCTAACCATACGCCAGTTTGGCCTTCAGACCTTCCCGCTGTAATTTTGTAATCTGCTAAAGTTAATATTACTGCTTCTTCTAATAGTCTTAAATATTTATGAATGTCCGTAAAAAAGTAATCTAAATTTAAAATTGGATATCCAACTAATTGTCCTGGTCCGTGATAGGTAATGTCACCGCCTCTATTGATTTTATAAAATCGTGCATGATTGTCAAGCAAACCTTTTTCATCTAAAAGCAAGTGTTCCATCTTACCGCTTTTTCCTAAAGTATAAACAGCTGGGTGTTCACAAAAAATCAAATAATTTTTGGTGATATTTTCGGTGTTATTGGTTCGATTCGCAGATTTAATGTTTACAATTTCTGAAAACAAAACTTCTTGTTTATCCCAGGCCTCTTGGTAATCAATTGTACCCCAGTCTTGGAATTCGACCCGTATTTTTTTTGTTTCAGATGATATTAAATCTTGCATAAAAGCAATTGATGGTAAGCAGCAAAGTTACAAACTTTATAGATTGAACAAACAACATGGCTTTACATAATGATTTTGGAAAAGAAGGAGAAAGAATAGCCAAGGCCTATTTGATCAAATCGGGATATCAGTTAATAGCAGAAAACTTTCAATTTAGTCATGTAGAAATAGACCTCATCGTTCGAAAAGGAAACGAATTGGTTTTTGTGGAAGTAAAATCAAGGGGAAGTATTAAATTTGGTTACCCCGAAAACTTTGTGAATAAAGAAAAGCGAAAATATCTAAAAAGGGCGGCAAGGGCATATTTAGCTACTGTTTCGCATCGAGGTGAAGTGCGATTCGATATCATTGCCATTTTAAAAGAAAATCAAGTTTTCAAAGAGCTACAACATTTCGAAGACGCCTTTTTTTAGAGACAATAATTCAGATCTGTAATTCACAATGTCAATCAATTTCTTATTTTTGTATCATGACCAACGAACAAATCAAGGATTTAAGAGATCGCATTACATCTCTGAGGAGGCATCTTTGACATCGATCAAAAACTAGTGGAGATTGAGCAAGAATTGGCTCAAACACTTGCAGCAGATTTTTGGGATGACCAAAAAGTTGCAGAGAAAATCTTACATCAAATTAAAGCTAAAAAAGTTTGGACCGAAGCCTTTACATTGGTAAATGCAACAGTCGAAGACACCATTGTGCTTTATGAATTCTATAAAGACGGCGCGGCGCAAGAGCCCGAAATGCTTAGCCAGATGGGCATTGCTTGGAAAGCACTCGACGAATTAGAATTTAAAAATATGTTGAGTGGAGAAGAAGATCAACTCAACGCAGTACTGACTATTAATGCAGGCGCAGGTGGAACGGAGAGCTGTGATTGGGCGGCAATGCTCATGCGTATGTATATTATGTGGGGCGAAAAAAATGGTTATCAAGTAAAAGAAATAGATTACCAAGCTGGAGAAGGCGCCGGCATTAAATCTTGCACTTTAGAGTTTGAAGGTGCATTTACTTACGGTTATTTAAAAGGTGAATCAGGTGTGCACCGATTGGTTAGAATTTCGCCCTTCGATTCGAATGCGCGCAGGCACACTTCTTTTGCTTCGGTGTATGTATATCCTTTGGTAGATGATTCTATTCAAATTGATATCAACTTAGCAGATGTAAGTTGGGATACTTTTAGAGCGGGCGGCAAGGGTGGACAAAATGTAAATAAAGTAGAAACAGCCGTTCGTTTAAAACACGCACCTTCTGGCATCATCATTGAATGTCAACAAGAGCGTTCGCAAAATCAGAATAAAGAAAAAGCATTAAAAATGTTGAAGTCTCAATTATACGAATTGGAATTGCGCAAGAAAAACGAAGCCAAACAAGCCGTAGAAAGCACTAAAAAGAAGATAGAATGGGGTTCTCAAATTAGAAACTATGTGCTTCACCCCTATAAATTAGTAAAAGACCTGAGAACAAATATGGAAACCTCTAATGCACAGGGAGTTTTAGACGGAGAATTGAATCCCTTCATCAAGGCTTATTTGATGGAATTTTAAAAGAAATAAAAAATTGATACTTATGCCTAGGCATAGTATATTTAACCATAATTAATTCGATACGTTTTGAAAATCTGTGTACCCAAAGAAAATAAAGAGCGCGAAAATCGCGTGGCTTTAACACCCTCGGTGGTGAAACAATTAACTACAGCAGGCTACGAAGTTTGTGTAGAAACCGGAGCTGGTTTAAAATCTTATTTTGATGATGCAAGTTATCAAGCAGCAGGAGCAAGTATCCTAGCAGATTCACAAAAAATATATGCAGATGCAGATGTGATTTTAAAAGTAAATGCCCCTATTGCTGCAGAAATAGCGAGCATGAAAAAAGAGGCCGTTTTAATTTCCTTTATGTGGGCAGCTACAAATCAAGCATTAGTTGAATCTTGTACAAATGCAGGCATTTCTGCTTTTTCGATGGATGCCGTGCCGCGTATTTCACGAGCTCAAAAAATGGATGCCTTAAGTTCTCAAGCAAATTTAGCAGGCTATAAAGCAGTGTTAATGGCTGCCAACGAAATAGGTAAAATCTTACCCATGATGACCACTGCCGCGGGAACCATTCGCCCTTCCAAGGTGTTAATTTTTGGAGCAGGGGTAGCTGGACTGCAAGCAATTGCAACTGCTAAAAGGTTAGGAGCAGTAGTAGAAGTGAGTGATATTCGCCCAGAAACTAAAGAACAAGTCGAATCATTAGGTGGTAAATTCATTGAAGTAAAAGGCGATGACAGTATAAAAATGGAAGGTGGATATGTTAAAGGCGTTTCAGAAGAATTTCTGAAAATGCAACAAGAGCTTGTTTCCAAACATATAAAAGAAGCCGACATTGTGATTACAACTGCCTTAATACCCGGAAAAAAGGCACCGGTATTGGTTACCGAAGAAATGGTTGCGAGCATGAAATTTGGTTCGGTTATTTTAGACATGGCTGTTGAACAAGGCGGCAATGTGATCGGAAGCGAAATCAATAAAACAATTCAAAAAAATGGCGTAACCATAATTGGCGAAAGCAATATTCCAAGTTTATTGCCGATGAACGCAAGTGAACTATATGCTAAAAATATACAAACGCTTTTAGTGCATTTGGCAACTAACGAAAAATTTAATTGGGATTTAGCAGAAGACATTACCAAAGGTTCATTAATTGTTCATAACGGAACACCCGTTCATCCATCAATTCTTAAATAAAAATAATCATGGAACAGATATTATCATTTATTAGTACGCATCGAGAGATGATTTACTTTATCATATTAGCAGTTTTTGTTGGTGTAGAAGTAATTGGACATGTGCCCTCTGTGTTGCATACTCCGCTTATGTCTGGCGCAAATGCAATTCACGGTGTGGTAGTGGTGGGTGCAATTATTGTGATGCTAGATACCGACGCAAGCAATTATATTTCCTTAACACTCGGAACGGTTGCAGTGATTCTTGGAACCTTAAATGTTGTTGGAGGTTTTGTAGTTACCGACAGAATGCTAGACATGTTTAAAAAGAAATAAATCTCAAAGAAAATTATTATGACACAATATATATTAGAAATAGCTTACCTCATTGCATCCATTACTTTTATTATTGGATTAAAAATGATGAGTAATCCTAAAAAAGCAAGACAAGGAAATTTAATTGCAGCTGCCGGAATGACGATTGCTATTATCGGCACCATTTTTCTTTATTCAAAAGAAGGACTTACTTCTCGCGATAATATTAAAATGATTTTAATATTTGGCGGTATTGCAGCTGGTACCATTATTGGCTGGTTAACTGCTAAAAAAGTACAAATGACAAAAATGCCAGAATTGGTATCTATGTTTAATGGTATGGGTGGTGCATGTGCGGCTTTAATTGGTTTAATGGAGTTTCACCACAGCGTAGGCCAAACCTCTACCATGATAACGGTTTTAGCGGGTATGATTATTGGTAGCGTTTCTTTTTCGGGTAGTATTATTGCCTACCTTAAATTAAATGGCGCCATGGCAAAACCAATTCGTTTGCCAAAATATAATATCATCAATACCATTGTGATGTTTGCTTTATTTGCTTTTGCAGCTTATGTTGTAGTAAGCGGAACAGATAGTAGTACAATGTTATATTTATTATTTGCAGCTGCATTGTTTTACGGAATATTATTTGTGATTCCAATTGGCGGAGCAGATATGCCGGTTGTTATTTCATTGTTGAATTCTTTTACTGGTTTAGCTGCTGCCTTCGGCGGATTTTTATACGACAATAAAGTGATGTTAACAGGTGGTATTTTAGTAGGATCTGCCGGAACATTATTAACGATTGTAATGTGTAAAGCAATGAACCGTTCTTTGTTTAGTGTAATTTTTGGATCCTTTGGAGGCACCACTGCTGCTGCAGATGGAGCCGAAGTGGCGGGTTCAATTAAAGATATATCTACAACCGATGTGGCGGTGTTAATGAATTATTCTAAGCGCGTAGTGATTGTGCCTGGTTATGGTTTAGCAGTTGCGCAAGCACAACATATTATTCATGAATTAGAATTATTATTAGAAGAGCGTGGCGTGGAAGTGAAGTACGCTATTCATCCGGTTGCAGGTCGTATGCCAGGGCATATGAATGTTTTATTAGCCGAATCAAATGTTGATTATGGTAAGATGGTAGAGATGGACGAAATCAATTCGGAATTTGAACAAACGGATGTGGTGTTAGTTGTCGGTGCAAATGACGTAGTAAATCCAGCTGCTAAAACAGATCCAAGTTCGCCAATTTATGGTATGCCAATTTTAGATGTAGAAAAAGCGAAGCATATTATTGTAAACAAACGCTCTATGAGTGCTGGTTATGCTGGCATTGAGAACTTGTTGTTTTACGATCCAAAAACAAGTATGTTTTTTGGAGATGCAAAAAAAGCATTAACAGCTTTAGTAGCAGAATTAAAAACAATGTAATAATATTTAAATTTTTCCAACAACAAATTCTTGCCCTAAGCAAGAATTTGTTGTTTATAGCCAATTATTAATTTGAAAAAACTATTTTTTTTATTTTTTATTTTACAAAATACTTTTGTGATTGCACAAAGTAAGAAGCAAATTTTTTCAGACACCTTGCGTTCTGTTAATATTGATTCGGCTATGGCAATTACGGCAAAACGAGGATTAAGTGTAAACGATTTTACCACCGTAATGCTCCAAGACACCTTGTTTTATAAGGCATTTAAAGCCTTAAAGCATTATACTTTTATTGCGGAAAATAAAATTAAAA
This sequence comes from Sphingobacteriales bacterium, assembly GCA_947505035.1. Lineage (GTDB taxonomy): Bacteria > Bacteroidota > Bacteroidia > Sphingobacteriales > Sphingobacteriaceae > CAIKLP01. Next base: position 678 of record CANNIS010000004.1, on the reverse strand, counting down.
CTTATGATGAGGCACAAAAACAAACAGGTAAAATTTATCGAAAAATAAAACATGTGAACGAAGGGCTTCGATATCATCAAGAATTGATCGAAAAAAAAGACAGTGGCCGAGTGACAAAATATAATGGCGATTTTGATCTATTTACTGTTCGCATGTTTTCGTATATTTTTATGAATGAAAAAAACACGGATTTTTTAGCAGATAAAAAAGTAAGCAAAAAAGAAACGGCTGAAGAAGCATATAAAGAAAAATTAAAAACTTTACTATTTACACCAGGCAAACCCGTAAAAGGCGTGCCATTGATAAGTGATAAAACAGCTATTTTTAGTCCCGACTTAGCAAAGTATTACCAATACAGTTTTTATTATGCAACATACCAAGGGGACATACCGGTGTATTATTTCAAATGTAAATTAAAAGAAGGCATTAGCTGGTGGAACAAAGACGACACGATGATTAAAGAGCTCACCACTGTTTTTGATGCTAAAAACATGAAAATTTTAGGCAGGTATATCGACATGGCATACAGTTCCATTCCTTTCGATTTTCATGTAAAAATGAACATAGAGTTGAGTTATTTAAATGAAGAAATACTGGTTCCAACCTATATTTCTTATGATGGAGACTGGGATATACCATTTAAAAAAAGAGAAATCTGTACCTTTGACATTAAACATT
>CANNIS010000003.1 GCA_947505035.1 Sphingobacteriales bacterium | reverse complement strand
TGTGTCTTTTTATGTTTGCCGTTTATAAAAATCATCGCGCAAATTAGTAAAGACCAATCAAGTTTAAATAAAGCAGATACGAGCGCTGGAATTAATTCTATTCATTTGCTTAAATCTGCCGAAGTAACTTTCGAAAAAGCGGGCACGATGATTTCCATCAGCCCATTTAAAACCGAAATTATTAGCAATAAAGAATTGCGTAAAGCGGCTTGTTGCAATTTGGGCGAAAGCTTCGAAACCAATGCCACGGTAGATGTTACCTATAAAGACGCCATTTCTGGGAGTAAGGAATTGCAGCTTTTGGGTCTTTCGGGTTCCTATATTCAGTTGCTAACCGAAAACATGCCAATTATTGCAGGCCTGGGTTTAACCTATGGTTTAAATACGGTGCCGGGCTCGCAAATCGAATCCATCAGCATTGTGAAAGGCCCGGGGTCGGTTGTGTTTGGTCCAGAATCTTTGAGTGGTTCTATTAATTTAGAATTAAAAAACCCTAGCAAAGAGGGGCCACTTTTTGTGAATTATTATATGGACGAAAATTTCAGAAATGAAATTAACATAGACCTTGCTAAAAAAATAAATTCAAAATGGTCTAGCCTTTTTTCTTTTCACTCCGATATTTTTAATAAAAAAGTAGAGGAGAATGGTGATGATTTTTTAGATATGCCCATGATTCAAAATTTCAACATGCTGAATAAATGGAAATACGAAAACGGTAAAGGATTTATTTCGCAACATACGCTTCGTTTGATGAATGAAAAACGAATGGCTGGTCAAAAACAATTTGATTATAGTAAATCTGAAGCGGACTTATCTTCTTGGGGGCAAAAATTAAACACCAATCGTTTAGAGTATTATGGTAAAACGGGATTCATTATTCCGAGTGCCACATTTCAAAGTATTGGATTTCAATATTCATTAGTAAGCCATGCTCAGAATGGGTTTGCAGGCATTAAGGCTTACGATGCTTCGCAGCTTTCTGCCAATGTTAGGTTAATTTATAATCGAGAAATAGGAGCGCATCATAGTATCAATACCGGCGTTAGTTTAAAAATTGAAAATACCAAAGAGCAATTAGCTTTAGCCAATTACGATCGTTCTGAAAATGTGATGGGTGTATTTATAGAAGATACTTATAAGCCAGATGCAAGGTCGACGCTTGTATTAGGAATACGAGCAGATCGCTTTCCAAATAAAACGTATTTAATTCCTCGAGCTAATTATAAATTTTCAATTAACGAAAATACCGATTTGCGGGCAAGCATAGGGGTAGGCGTAAGGAGTCCACATCTTTTAGCCGAAAATCCTGCTATCGTATTTAGTTCTCGTAAATACATTGTAAAATCAAACCTTTTACCCGAATCGGCTTTAAATTTTGGAGCTAATTTAACGCATGATTTTTTATTTAATTACCGAAAAGGGGCCATTAATTTTGATTGGTATCAAACTAATTTTAAAAACAGAATGCGCATCGATTACGATACCGATCCTAAGTCATTTCTTATTTATAACCAATCCAATGCTTCTACCTCTAAAACATTTCAAGTGGAGCTGATGTATAAAATTTTAAAAACGGTTGAATGGAAAATAGCCTATAAATATTTAGATGTGATTACTTTTACCGATAGTATTGGTAATCTATCGGATCCATTTATTGCCAAAAACAGAATCGTCACTAGTTTGTATTACGAATCTTTCAATAGAAAATGGAAAGCGAACTTTACGCTTAATTTAGTGGGTTCGAAACGCTTACCAGCTATACATTTGCACGATTCCACCTCGAAACCATTTTTACAATCTCCTGCTTATCAAACCATCAATTTACAGCTAACCAGAACCTTTAAACAAACAGAAGTTTATATAGGCGCCGAAAATATGTTAGACTTTAAACAGTTGACTCATTTAACAGGTTCTGATGATCCATATGGTCTGTATTTTGATGTATCAAATATTTGGGGCCCAATGGATGGTAGAAGAATTTACATAGGTGTTCGATTTAAATTATCAGAAAATAAAAAATAAAATAGCTATGAAAAAACTAAGAAATATATTTTGGATGTTGTTGCTTGCACTGAGTGCAAATGCACAAACCATCAACGATACCATTGTTGTTTATGCAAATTGTGAGCATTGTATTGAAAGAATAGAAGGAGTCTTAAAGCCAACAGCAGGAATACTTTCGGCTCGGATGGATGTAAGTATAGGAAAACTTTTTGTAAGTTATAATATCCAAACAATCTCGAATGATCAGATACAAAAGATGGTGGCAAATATTGGACACGATACCCAAAAATATAGAGCAGCCGATAATACTTACAAAGCTTTACCCGCATGTTGTAAATACGAAAGGGCGCCATTATTAGGTAAACAAGTTAAATACCAAACAGCTAATTTGTTGATAACAGGCATGACCTGTGCGGAAGGTTGCGCAAAAGGAATCGAGTTAAAAATCTATCAGCAAAATGGGGTTAAATTTTCTGAAGTTAATTACGAGAAGCAAAAAGCCAAAATAGTTTTTGATCCAAGTAAAATTTCTTTGCAAAAAATCATTCAGTTAATTGTTGATTTTAAGCCAGAAAATGGAGAGATTAACAAATACGAGGTGACTGTTTTGCCTTAATTAAATATTGATATTCAAATACTTAGGTGTTTAATTGGCGATTTTAATCAATGGTTTTTTATAGCTCCATTTAAAATTGGTAATTTCACCCTTTAAATTCACGAATTATGGATAGCACTTCTTTTGATTTTGAAAAGCCCATTGCAGATTTAATTGAGCAAAGGGAAAAGGTAAAACAAGTTGCAGAGAAATCTAAAGTAGATGTATCGGCCACTTTGAAAGAAATCAATCATAAAATTGAAAAAACTAGAAAAGAAATTTTTGAAAACTTAAATGGTTGGCAAAAAGTTCAAATCTCTAGACATCCAGATCGCCCGTATACACTGCAATACATCGAAACTATATGCGATGATTTTATTGAAATGCATGGCGATAGAACCGTAAAAGATGATAAAGCCATTATAGGTGGTTTTGGTACGTTGAATGGACAAACAGTGATGTTTATTGGCCATCAAAAAGGTGCGAATACTAAATTGCGTCAATACAGAAACTTTGGAATGGCCAATCCAGAAGGTTACAGAAAAGCCTTGCGTTTAATGAAATTAGCCGAAAAGTTTAATAAGCCAATTGTAACCTTAATTGATACACCAGGCGCATATCCTGGCCTTGAAGCAGAGGAACGCGGACAAGGCGAAGCCATTGCTAGAAACCTATTAGAAATGTCTGTTTTAAAAGTACCCGTAATGTGTTTTATTATTGGAGAAGGCGCATCGGGTGGTGCTTTAGGAATTGGCATTGGAGATAGAGTTTATATGTTGCAGTATACTTGGTATTCTGTTATCTCTCCAGAATCTTGTTCTTCTATTTTATGGAGAAGTTGGGATTATAAAGAGCGTGCAGCAGAAGCTTTAAAGTTAACTGCAGAAGACATGTTCGAAAATAAATTAGTAGATGGTATTATTCCAGAACCAATTGGCGGAGCACATCATAATCCTGCGCAAATGGCAGAAACTATTAAAAATAAAATTATTGAAGACTTAGCCATTTTAGGAAAAATGGATCCTCAAAAAAGAGTAGACGAGCGCATTGCTAAATTCTGTGCAATGGGCGTGGTAGAAGAGTAACAGCCATTCGTTCAATAAAAAAGCCCGCTGAAATTCAGCGGGCTTTTTTATTGAATCAAATATTTTAGTTAGTGCCTTCGGCGTAAATAAAAGAGAAATCTTTTTGATATTCGGCTGTAGCTTTCGAAATATCATCCGAAATTTTTGCTTGGTTATTATCTCTACAAATTCTAGCCAACTCATTTAATACAGCAATTCCTTGTTGTACTTCTTCGGTATACATGCTCGATTTCTTACCATTAAATTGCTTGTAGTAATCTAGGTTTTGTGCAATTTCTCCTTGAATACTAGCGGCTAAAGTTTTCGCTTTTTCGGTTTTTCCACAACGGAAATACTGATCTACAAAACGGAAATCAAAGGTCTTGTATTGCAATGGAATGCCTTGTTTCGGCAATACGCTCATTAATAAATCTAAGGCTTTTGCACAAGAATCTTTTTTACCTTCGTTCAATAATACATCGCATAATTGGAAGAATTGAATTCTGAAACTATAAGTCATTCTTGCAGTTTCTGGATCGATAAATACTTTATCGCCGCCCATATTACCCCATTTAAATTTATTCACCATGTTGTCGTACATGATTTTACTATTCACTTTTCCTGCAGTACCGTAAGGGTTTCTAGGAGATTTAATAGGTATCAATCGTAAAGCTAAACCTTCTAATTGTAAATAATCGTTCAAGCCATAATAGTTATCTTGGCCCATAGTTGCAGCAAAATATATCGGTCTCGACCAATTATTATTTGCTAATAAATCCAATACCAACAAATCGTTTTTCACCAAACCATCTTTACCTAAATTGAAATCGATGTATTCGGCAATTTGATTTTGATCTGCTGCAGATACAACGCCAGATTTAACAACCGCGTTTTTATCTACTTTAATTCTCAGCATGCGAGTAGGTAAAACATTGATAGATTTACCAGCACGTGTTTGCATTAATGCTTGCTCGTTGGTGCTAGTTACAAAATTAACCACTTCTCTTACATCGGCTGGGCCATTGATTTTCATATCATAGTAAGGAATATAATCTCTAGTTCCTTGCGTGTATTTATCAGAACTTAAAGTAAATGGCACGCCTTGGCCATCTAAAGTATTTTTCTTCATTTGATTGATATACCAATCCATGCCTAACAAACTTAAGTTAACCACACGAATGTCGGTACGAATACCTTCTACTTCTTGTGCATACCATAATGGATAAGTTTCGTTATCGCCCATGGTAAATAAAATAGCATTCGGTGCGCAACTATTTAAATAATCTGCTGCAAAATCTTTTACTACCGATCTGTTCGAACGATCGTGGTCATCCCATTCTGCATTAGCCATAATTACTGGCACTGCTAATAAACTAATAGTTGTTAAAGCAAAAGCAGCCACTGGACCATTCCAAGATTTACGAACTAATTCATATAAACCCATTACGCCTAAACCAATCCAAATAGCAAAAGCATAAAACGAACCTACATAAGCATAGTCACGTTCACGTGGTTGGTAAGGATATTGATTTAAGTAAATAACAATAGCTAATCCTGTAAAGAAAAATAAAAGTCCAACGGGTGTTGCTCCTTTTTTATTTTTATTGAAATGAAATACCATTCCAATTACTCCTAAAATTAAGGGTAGAAAGTAAAGTTCATTTCTTGAAGTATTTTCTGCTAAGTATTTCGGCAAGTTTGTTTGTGGCCCTAAGCGGTATTCGTCTAAAGCTTTGATACCACTAATCCAATTGCCATCGGTCATGTTACCATGTCCTTGTATATCGTTTTGGCGACCAGTAAAGTTCCACATAAAATATCTCCAATACATGTGCCCCATTTGGTAGCTAATAAAGAAGCCCATATTTTCTGAGAAGCTTGGTTTTCTAGTTGTCGATTTTAATTTAGCCCAAGATTGATAAAACTGAATATGGTTTGCTTGGTTACTCCACATGCGCGGAAAAAATCCCGACTGTGCTGCTTCCCAAACAGGAACCGTTTTGCGAACGGTTTCTACATATTTATCTGCTGATTTTTGATATTGCATCGCACCTTCTTTTTCATCAGAAAGTTTAGCGGTAAAAAACTGACCAGTTAATAATGGTGTTTCGCCATATTGTTCACGATTGATATAAGACAATAAATTAAAAATATTGTCATTGGCATACATGTTAATATTTGGATCCGCTTTGGCTCTAATTGGAATCATCGTATAAGACGAATAGCCAATTAATACAGCGCTGAAGCACATCATGGCGGTATGCAATACAACATTTGCTTTACGAATGCTGTATTGTGTTGCCCAAACAATACCGGCAATTAATAACACAAACCAAACCATAGCGCCACTCCAAAATGGCATTCCAAAACTATTTACAAATAGTAAATCAAATTTTGCTGCAATAGAAATTACTCCAGGAATAATACCGAATTGTATAAATCCTAAAATGGCAATCGATGCAACGGCTGTATAAATAATTCCTTTTGAACTGGTTTTAAAACGTTTGAAATAATATACAAAAGCAATGGCAGGAATAGCCAATAAGTTTAGTAAATGCACACCAATCGAAAGTCCAACAATCAACGAAATCAATACAATCCAACGATCAGCATGTTTTTCGTCTGCAATGTTTTCCCATTTTAAAATTGCCCAAAATACAACAGCGGTACATAGCGAAGACATCGCATATACTTCGGTTTCTACTGCAGAAAACCAAAAAGTATCGGAGAATGTATAAGCCAATGCGCCAACTACACCCGAACCAATAATTAATATTTTACTGGTTAAAGAATAATTGTCTTTGTTTTCATCTACTAATTTCGATGCCAACAAAGTAATCGACCAGAATAAAAATAAAATAGTAAACGAACTAGACAATCCAGAACCTAAATTGGTAAAGAATGCAACATTCGAAATATTGCTTCCAGCAAGCATCGCAAATAATCTCTCTAATAATAAAAACATAGGTGCTCCGGGCGGATGCACAACTTGCAACTTATAGGCAGCAGAAATAAATTCTCCGCAATCCCAATAACTTGCGGTGGTCTCCATAGTGAGCGCGTAAGTAATGGTAGCGATGGCAAATACGAGCCATCCAAATACATTGTTTAATTGTTTAAAGTTGAACATATAGAATATTACTGATGTCTATTGATTGTTATTTATTAGCGTCGAAAATAGTAATTTATTTTCATGGATGTTATTTTTTTGAATTGTAAAGCCATTTTTTGTCGATTAAAAAAATATTTTCAATTAGACTTGCACCTTCAACGCAACTTTTCTACATTTGCAAACCGCAAATAAAAGCTATTTGCTAAGATTGTCCGATAGTGTAACTGGCAACACGTCTGGTTTTGGTCCAGAAGAGTCTAGGTTCGAGCCCTAGTCGGACAACAAGCTTTAAAAGGGTTGCGCAATTAAAAAGAAACGCAACCCTTTTTTAAAATAAAATTATGCCACAACAATTCAATCAAATCAAGCTTTTTGCAGGTTCTGCTTCGGCAGACTTAGCCCAAAATATTGCAATTGCAAATGGTACACCCTTAGGTGATTTAACCCTTAGCAAGTTCAGTGATGGCGAAATTCAACCCTCATTCAACGAGTCGATTCGCGGTTGTGATATCTTTTTAATTCAATCAACTTTTGCCCCTTCAGATAACCTGATGGAGCTTTTATTAATGATAGATGCGGCTAAAAGAGCATCTGCGCATTATATAATTGCAGTAATTCCTTATTTCGGTTTGGCTCGCCAAGACCGTAAAGACAAACCTAGGGTTTCTATTGGTTCAAAGTTAGTGGCGAATATGTTAACAGCTGCTGGTGCGCACAGGGTCATGACCATGGACTTACACGCAGCTCAAATACAAGGATTTTTCGATATTCCGGTAGATCACTTAGACGCATCGGTTATTTTTGTTCCTTATATCAAAAGCTTAAACTTGCCTCATTTAACCATTGCATCTCCAGACATGGGCGGAACTAGCCGAGCTAGAACCTTTGCAAAGTCTTTAAATGTAGAAGTCGTAATTTGCGATAAGACAAGAAAAAGAGCGAACGAAATTGAGTCGATGAATATCATCGGAGAAGTAGAAGGATTAGACATTGTATTGGTTGATGATATTATTGACACAGCAGGAACGCTAACCAAAGCAGCTAAATTGATCATGGACAAAGGCGCTAGAAGTGTAAGAGCGGTTTGTACGCATGCAGTATTAAGCGGTAAGGCTTACGAAAACATCGAAAATTCTGTTTTAGAAGAATTAATTGTTTGTGATACCATACCTTTGAAACGCGAAAGTTCAAAAATAAAAGTTTTATCAGTTGCCGAATTGTTCAGTAAGGCCATTGCAAATGTAAATGAACATGGATCAATTAGCGATCTATTTAAAGTGTATTAATTAAACCAAATAAATAAAAACAAAATGAAAACAATCTCCATTAGCGGCTCATTACGCCAGAGCGTAGGGAAAAGAGATGCCAAAGAACTTCGTTACGAAGGCAAAGTACCATGTGTATTATACGGTGGTAAAGAGCAATTGCATTTCTCGGTATTCGAAGCAGACTTGAAACACTTAGTGTACACACCAGATGTATATTTCGTAGACTTAAACGTAGACGGAAAAAAGGTGCAAGCAATCATGCAAGATATTCAATTTCACCCTCTTACCGATTTAATTATCCACGTTGACTTTCTTCAATTATTTGAGGATAAAGAAGTTACCATGTTAGTTCCTGTTAAATTTACAGGATACTCGCCAGGTGTTAAATTAGGTGGTAAATTGATCCAAAAAATCAAAAAATTAAAAGTAAAAGGCTTCCCTAAGCATATATTAGATGCGATTGAAGTAAGTATTGATACTTTAGAAATTGGTAAAAACATTCGCGTAAGCGAAATTACTTTATCAAACCTTGAAATTTTAGATGCAAAAGCAAATTCAATTGTTTCTGTTGAAACTTCAAGAGCACTTCGTGAGGCTGCTGCAGCTGAGGCGAAAGATGTAAAAAAATAATTTAAAATTTGAATAGAGGAAAGGCCGCATTTTGCGGCCTTTCTTGTTTTCGGGACCATTTAATTTATTAATTTTTTGCTACTTTTGACCCATGAATTTTCTCATAGTTGGACTCGGAAATATTGGGGCAGAATACGCAGGTACTCGTCACAACATTGGTTTTATGGTACTCGACGAATTTGCAAAAAAGCATGCCTTGAGCTTTACCACAGATCGTCATGCGGCTATTACGCAGTTCAATACCCGAGGTCACCATGTTTTTTTAATTAAGCCAACAACCTTCATGAATTTAAGTGGCAAGGCGCTGGCTTATTGGATGCAGCAATTAAAAATTCCCATCGAAAATATCTTGGTTATAGTCGACGACCTAGCCATTCCCTTCCAATCGGTCAAACTAAAGCCTAAAGGAGCTGACGCGGGCCATAATGGGCTTAAAAACATCAATTTAATGCTGGGACATAGCAATTACCCTCGCATTCGCTTTGGAATTGGCGACAATTACCCAAAAGGTCGCCAAGTTGATTACGTATTGAGTGCATTTGATAAAACGGAACAGCCTTATTTACCCGAATTAATAGACAAAGCCATCCAAATGGTCGAAAGTTTTATTGCCATCGGAGTTGAACTTACGATGACAAAACTTAACTGATTATCAATTAGTTAACTCATTTTCGATAAAATATATCCCCCTAAGCCTAAAAAACTTCAATTATTTTAGTGCTACCTCTTGTAAATTAATAGATTGTTGCTACCTTTGCAGTCCCTCAAAAAGGGAGTATTGTGTCTTTTTTAAAAAATAAATAGCATAAAATGCCTACTATACAACAGTTAGTAAGAAAAGGAAGAGTAGCTATGGTCGACAAAAGTAAGTCGCCAGCATTGGATTCATGTCCACAGCGAAGAGGTGTGTGTACCCGTGTGTATACAACCACTCCTAAGAAACCAAATTCGGCAATGCGTAAGGTTGCTAGGGTTCGTTTAACCAATGGAAAAGAGGTTAACGCGTACATTCCAGGAGAAGGTCATAATTTACAAGAACACTCGATTGTTTTAATTCGTGGTGGAAGAGTAAAAGACTTACCAGGTGTTCGTTATCACATTATTCGTGGTACGTTAGACACTTCAGGTGTAGACGGTAGAAACCAACGTCGTTCTAAGTATGGAACGAAAAAACCTAAAGCAGGAGCAGTTGCTGCCGCAGCCGGTAAAGGAAAGAAAAAATAAGTAAGCAAGATATCTGATATAAAAGATAATGAGAAAGTCGAAGCCTAAAAAGAGAATTATATTACCTGATCCTAAGTTCAACGATGTAGTAGTTACTAAATTCGTGAACAACATGATGTACGAAGGTAAAAAATCAACTGCATACAGTATATTTTACGATGCAATTGAGCAAGTAGAAAAGAAAACGTCTGAAAACGGATTAGAAACTTGGAGAAAAGCGTTAAGCAATGTAATGCCAGCTGTCGAAGTAAAAAGTCGTCGTGTGGGTGGTGCAAATTTTCAAGTACCTACAGAAGTTCGTCCAGAAAGAAAATCTGCTTTAGGAATGAAATGGTTAATTGGTTATGCACGTAAGCGTGGCGAAAAAACAATGGTAGATCGCCTTGCAGGTGAAATCATTGCTGCTGCTAAAAACGAAGGTGCGGCCATTAAGAAAAAAGAAGATACACATAAAATGGCAGAAGCTAACAAAGCATTCTCTCACTTTAGATTTTAATAATACAGCTTAAGAAAGATTAAATGTCAAGAGATTTAAGATTTACTAGAAATATTGGAATTGCTGCTCACATCGATGCTGGTAAAACAACTACGACTGAGCGTATCCTTTATTATGCAGGGGTTAGTCACAAGATTGGTGAAGTGCACGAAGGTGCAGCAACGATGGATTGGATGGCGCAAGAACAAGAGCGTGGTATTACCATTACTTCTGCAGCAACTACCGTAAGCTGGAAATATAGAGAGCAAAATTATCACATTAACATTATCGATACACCAGGTCACGTAGATTTTACCGTAGAGGTAAATCGTTCATTGCGTGTATTAGATGGTTTAGTATTTTTATTCTCAGCTGTTGATGGTGTGGAGCCTCAATCTGAGACTAACTGGCGTTTAGCAAATAATTACGAAGTAGCGCGTATCGGTTTCGTTAATAAAATGGACCGTGCTGGTGCAGACTTCTTAAAAGTTGTGAAGCAAGTAAAAGATATGTTAGGCAGTAATGCTGTTCCTTTGCAATTGCCAATTGGAGCCGAAGATGGTTTCCAAGGCGTAGTTGATTTAATTAACAACCGAGGTATTGTTTGGAATGAGCATGATAAAGGAATGACTTTCACAGAAGTTCCAATTCCTGCAGATATGATTGATGAGGTTGCGGAGTGGAGAGAAAAATTATTAGAATCAGTTGCAGAATACGACGAAAATCTAATGGCTAAATTCTTCGAAGCGCCCGAAACAATTACTGAAAGAGAAGTTTTAGACGCATTGCGTCAAGCAGTATTAGATGCTAAAATTGTTCCTATGGTTTGTGGTTCATCTTTCAAAAACAAAGGTGTTCAAACCATGTTGGATTATGTAATGGAATTATTGCCTTCACCAATGGATGTAGAAGGTATTATTGGTCATCATCCAGATACAGACGTAGAAATTCTTCGTAAACCAAATGAGCAAGAGCCTTTCGCGGCTTTAGCTTTCAAAATCGCAACAGATCCTTTCGTAGGTCGTCTTTGCTTTATCCGCGTTTACTCGGGTAATTTAGAGGCAGGTTCTTACGTATACAATACACGCTCAGGAAACAAAGAGCGTATCTCAAGAATTTTCCAAATGCATGCGAACAAGCAAAACCCAATTCCAAATGTTGGAGCTGGAGATATTGCTGCAGTAGTAGGTTTCAAGGATATCAAAACTGGAGATACACTTTGTGATGAGAAAAATCCAATTGTTTTAGAATCAATGAATTTCCCTGAGCCCGTAATTGGTTTAGCGATTGAGCCTAAAACTCAAGCAGACGTTGATAAATTAGGTATTGCATTAGGCAAATTAGCAGAAGAAGATCCAACATTCCGTGTAAATACAGATCAAGAAACTGGTCAAACAGTTATTTCTGGAATGGGCGAGTTACACTTAGATATTTTAATGGATCGTTTAAAGCGTGAATTTAAAGTAGAAGTAAATCAAGGTGCACCTCAAGTAGCATATAAAGAAGCCATCACTGGTACGATTCAACATAGAGAAACCTATAAGAAACAAACAGGTGGTCGTGGAAAGTTTGCAGATATTCAAGTAATCATTTCTCCAATTGATGCAGATTACGAAAAAGGCGGATTACAATTCGTAAACGAAATTTCTGGTGGTTCTATTCCTCGTGAATTTATTCCATCAGTAGAAAAAGGATTTGCAGCAGCAATGGTAAATGGCGTATTAGCTGGTTATCCATTGCCAAGCATGAAAGTAAGATTGATTGATGGTTCATTCCACGCAGTCGATTCAGATGCTTTATCTTTTGAGATTGCAGCACGTTCTGCTTTCCGTGAAGCATTGCCTAAGGCTAAACCAGTTTTAATGGAGCCAATCATGAAGGTGGAAATTTTAACACCAGAAGAAAACATGGGTGATGTAATCGGTGACATGAACCGTCGTCGTGGTCAATTACAAGGTATGGATACACGTGCTGGTTCACAAGTAATCAAAGCATTGGTTCCACTTTCAGAAATGTTCGGTTATGTTACACAATTACGTACCATTACCTCTGGTCGTGCAACATCAACAATGGAATTTGATCATTACGCAGAAGCACCTAGAAACGTACAAGACGAAGTAATTGCAAAAGTAAAAGGTAAATCAAAAGAGTAATTAAATAAATCAATCGTTGTAACTAATAGCTCTTACATCGATCTAAATAAATAAAAAATGAGCCAAAGAATTAGAATTAAATTAAAATCTTACGATTACAACTTAGTAGATAAATCTGCTGAGAAAATCGTGAAGACTGTAAAGGCTACAAATGCCGTGGTGAGTGGACCAATTCCATTGCCTACAGAAAAGAAAATTTTTACGGTATTGCGTTCACCGCACGTAAACAAAAAAGCTAGAGAGCAATTCCAATTATGTTCTTACAAAAGACTATTGGATATCTATAGCTCAACTTCAAAAACTGTTGACGCTTTAATGAAATTAGAGTTGCCTTCAGGAGTAGAAGTGGAAATTAAAGTTTGATAAATTAAATAAATATACACACATCTTGAACGAAGTGGCCTACACTACGATGGATGTAAAAACAAAAACAAATGTCAGGAATAATTGGTAAAAAAGTAGGAATGACTAGCGTGTACAATGCGGAGGGTAAAAACATCCCATGTACAGTTATACAAGCTGGTCCTTGCGTAGTTACGCAAGTAAAAACCGTTGAAATAGACGGTTACGCTTCTGTACAGTTAGCGTATGACGAAAAGAAGGACAAGAACACTTCTAAACCGATGAAAGGTCATTTTGCGAAAGCAAATACGACTGCAAAAAAGAAACTTGTTGAATTCAAGAAGTTTCCAATTGCAAAAACAATCGGCGAAGTAATTACTGCAGAGCTTTTCGTAGAAGGTGATCTTATCGATGTGGTAGGAACCTCAAAAGGTAAAGGATTTCAAGGTGTTGTAAAGCGTCATGGATTTGCCGGTGTGGGTGGTCAAACTCACGGTCAGCATAACCGTTTAAGAGCGCCAGGTTCATTAGGAGCTTCTTCTTGGCCGTCAAGAGTATTCAAAGGAATGCGAATGGCAGGCAGAATGGGTGGAGACCGCGTGAAAGTTCAAAACTTGCAAATATTAAAAGTGTACCCAGAACAAAACTTATTAGTAGTAAGTGGTTCTATCCCTGGTGCAAAAGGTTCATATGTAATATTGGAGAAATAAGCGATGGAATTTAAGGTAGTAAACATTGAAGGAAAAGAGACAGGTAACAAGGTTACCCTTTCCGACGCCATTTTCGGTATTGAACCAAATGATCACGCTATTTATTTAGATGTTAAACAATATTTAGCGAATCAACGTCAAGGAACACACAAATCGAAGCAACGTAACGAAATTTCTGGTTCAACTAGAAAATTACATAAACAAAAAGGTACTGGTGGTTCCCGTAAAGGTAGCATCAAGAGTCCAATGTTTAAAGGTGGTGGACGTGTTTTTGGTCCGCAACCAAGAGATTACAGCTTCAAATTAAATAAGAAGTTAAAAGCTTTGGCACGTATGTCAGCATTGACTTACAAAGCAAAAAATAATGACATCGTTATTTTGGAAGATTTCCAAATGGAAGCTCCAAAAACTAAAAACTTTGTGAACATTATGAATAACTTGAAAATCGCTGATAAGAAATCATTATTAGTTTTAGCAGGCATGAGTGAGGCAATTTATTTGTCAAGCAGAAACTTGCAAAAAGCAAAAGTAGTTTCGGCATCAGACATCAATACTTACGATTTGTTAAACGCAGATAAATTAGTATTGACTTCAGGTTCAGTTAAAACAATTGAAGAATCATTAAGTAAGTAAGACCATGGAGATACTAAAAAAACCAATACTTACAGAGAAAGTAGCTGCAATGGGCGAGAAGTTTAATCGCTTTGCATTTGTGGTAGATAGAAAAGCAAATAAAATACAAATCAAGAACGCTGTTGAAGCAATGTTCAATGTTACAGTAATTGCAGTTAACACTATGATTGCACCAGGGAAATTCAAATCTCGTGGTACAAAAACAGGAGTTGTTTCTGGAACTACAGGTCGTGTGAAAAAAGCGATTGTTTCATTAGCAGAAGGTAGCACTATTGACTTTTATAATAATATTTAATTAGGTTATGGCAGTTAAAAGATATAAACCGACTACGCCGGGACAACGATTTAGAGTAAGTGCTGATACTTCAGACATTACAACTAACGTTCCTGAAAAATCGCTTGTGGTTTCTCATAAGAGATCAGGCGGACGTAACCATTCGGGAAAAATGACTATGCGTTATATTGGCGGTGGTCATAAGAAATCATATCGTTTGATCGATTTCAAAAGAGACAAACATGGTATTCCAGCAGTGGTAGCAACAATTGAGTATGATCCTAACAGAACATCTCGTATTGCATTGTTACATTATGCAGACGGAGAAAAAAGATACATTCTTTCTCCAGAAGGCTTAACAGTTGGAATGAAAATTCAAAGTGGAGAAGGTTCTGCACCAGAAATTGGTAATGCACTTCCATTAAAGAATATTCCATTAGGTACATTGATTCATAACATCGAAATGAAACCTGGTCAAGGTGGTAAGATCGCTAGAGGTGCTGGTACATACGCTCAATTAGCAGCGCGTGACGGTAAGTATGCGATCATTAAAATGCCTTCAGGTGAAACTCGTATGATTTTATCAGAGTGTATAGCAACTATCGGAAAATCTTCAAATTCTGATCACCAAATCGAAAGATTAGGTAAAGCAGGAAGAAACCGTTGGTTGGGTCGCCGTCCAAGAACGAGACCAGTAGCGATGAACCCAGTCGATCACCCAATGGGTGGTGGTGAAGGTAGAGCTTCAGGAGGTCACCCACGTTCTAGAACAGGTGTGTTAGCGAAAGGTTACAAAACTCGCTACAAAAAGAAATCATCGAATCGTTACATCATTGAAAGAAGGAAGAAATAATGGCTCGCTCACTTAAAAAAGGACCTTATATTGATTTTAATCTTGAGAAAAAAGTGGTTGTTATGAACGACGCTAGCAAGAAATCAGTAATTAAAACTTGGTCAAGAAGATCAATGATCTCACCAGATTTTGTGGGACATACATTTGCAGTTCATAATGGTAATAAATTTATTCCTGTTTACGTAACTGAAAACATGGTTGGACATAAGTTAGGAGAATTCTCCCCAACCCGTACATTCAGAGGACATTCAGGTGATAAAAAGAAATAAGAAGTAAAATGGAAGCTATCGCAAAATTAAATGATTGTCCAACCTCACCACGTAAAATGCGTTTGGTTGTAGATTTAATCAGAGGACAAAAAGTAGAAAATGCTTTACATATTCTAAAGTACAACACTAAAGAAGCTTCACAACGCGTGGAGAAACTTTTGCTTTCTGCTATTGCTAATTGGCAAGCAAAAAACGAAGGTGTTCGTATGGAAGAAAGCGAATTGTATGTGAAATCTATTATGGTTGACGGTGGTCGTCAATTGAAAAGATTACGCCCTGCTCCGCAAGGAAGAGGTCACCGTATCCGTAAAAGATCAAATCACGTAACATTAGTTGTAGACAGTAAAATATCAGAAACCAAGAACTAACTAGAAATGGGACAAAAAGTAAATCCAATAGGATATAGATTAGGAATCATTAAAGGTTGGGATTCTAATTGGTTCGGTGGAAATCACTATGCTGATAAATTAGTTGAAGACGAAAAGATTCGTAAATATATTATGGCTCGTATCTCCAAGGGAGGTATTGCTAAGATTGTAATTGAGCGTACTTTAAAACGCATCACCATTACCATTCACACTGCACGTCCAGGTATCGTTATCGGTAAAGGCGGACAAGAAGTGGATAAGATCAAAGAAGAGTTAAAGAAAATTACCAAAAAAGATGTTCAAATTAACATCTTCGAAATAAAACGTCCAGAATTAGACGCACAGTTAGTAGCAGATGGCGTTGCAAAACAATTAGAGGCAAGAATCTCTTTCCGTCGTGCAATGAAAACATCAATTGCATCTACCATGCGTATGGGCGCTGAAGGTATCAAAATTATGACTTCTGGTCGTTTAGGTGGAGCAGAGATGGCTCGTTCTGAACAATATAAAGATGGAAGAGTGCCTTTGCATACTTTAAGAGCAGACATTGATTATGCATTAGCAGAAGCTTTGACTACTTACGGAAAGATTGGTATTAAAGTGTGGATTTGTAAAGGTGAAGTCTACGGTAAACGTGATCTTTCTCCAAACATCGGATCTTCAGCAAATACTAAATCTAGAACAGAAGGTGGTGCTGGCGGCGATCGTCCAGATAGAAGAGATAATAGAGGTGGCGACAAACGCGATAATAGAGGTTCTGGTGATAGAAGAGGTGGTGGAGCAGCTGGAAACAGAGGTGGTGCAACAAAAAGAACTAACAGTAAATAATTAGAGGATTCTTAAAGGGAATAAAAAGGTAAAGTTATGTTACAACCAAAAAGAACGAAATTTAGAAAGATGCAGAAGGGCAGAATGAAAGGTAACGCCAAAAGAGGTGCTACGCTTGCATTCGGTTCATTCGGAATCAAATCGTTAGAAGATTGCTGGATTACAAGTCGTCAAATTGAAGCGGCTCGTATTGCGGTTACACGTTTCATGAAAAGAGAGGGTCAAGTTTGGATCCGTATCTTCCCAGACAAACCAGTAACTAAAAAACCAGCTGAAGTACGTATGGGTAAAGGTAAAGGTGCTCCAGAATATTGGGTGGCAGTTGTTAAACCTGGACGCATGATTTTTGAAGCAGAAGGTGTTACATTGGAAGTTGCAAAAGAGGCGTTACGCCTTGCTGCACAAAAGCTTCCTGTTGCAACTAAGTTTGTCGTAAGAAGAGATTATACAGAAGCATAATTAGCAATTCATGGAATCTTGGCTCAGGATTCCCGCTGAAATAAAAACAAAAAGAGATGAAATACGCAGAAATAAAAGAACTCTCAATAGAAGAGATTAAAGTAAGGATACAAGAAGAAAAGGGGAACTTAACTAAGTTGAAATTCAGCCATGCTGTATCAGCTGTTGAAAACCCAATGGTCATTCGTACTTTAAGAAAAACAATCGCTCAATTAAATACAGAATTGAAACAACGCGAGTTAACAACTAGCGCAGAATAATTTTGTAAAATGTCTCAGGAAATGGAAGAAACAAGAAAATTAAGAAAAACGAGAATCGGGCAAGTGGTTAGCAACAAAATGGAGAAATCTGTTACAGTAGCTATCGAGCGTAAGGTGAAACACCCGATCTATGGTAAGTTCGTAAAAACCACGAACAAATTTATGGCTCATGACGAGAAAAACGAATGCAATATCGGTGATACGGTTAGCATTATGGAAGTTCGTCCGCTTAGTAAAAACAAGCGTTGGAGAGTAGTTGAAATTTTAGAAAGGGCTAAATAATCATGATACAGCAAGAATCAAGACTTACAGTAGCAGATAATAGCGGAGCAAAAGAAGTATTATGCATCCGTGTATTAGGTGGAACAGGTAAGAGATACGCATCAGTAGGCGATAAGATCGTTGTTACTGTAAAACATGCAATTCCTTCTGGAAATATCAAGAAAGGAGCAGTTTCTAAAGCAGTAATTGTTAGGACTAAAAAAGAAGTACGTCGTAAAGATGGTTCTTATATTCGTTTCGATGATAACGCAGCCGTGTTATTAAATGCAAACGACGAACCAAGAGGTACACGTATTTTTGGCCCAGTAGCTAGAGAGTTGCGTGAAAAACAATTCATGAAAATTGTTTCATTAGCACCGGAGGTATTATAATCATGGAAAGAAAATATAACACACAGACTAAATTGAAAATCCGTAAAGGGGATAATGTAAAAGTTATCGCTGGAGATTCAAAAGGTCAATCAGGAAAAGTATTAAGTGTGAGCTTAGCGAAAAACACCGTTATTGTAGAAGGCATCAACATGGTATCTAAACATACTAAACCAAATGCAAAAAACACCGAAGGTGGAATCGTAAAAATGGAAGCTCCAGTAAACGTTTCTAATGTAATGCTAATAGATCCTGCATCTGGTAAAACTACTAGAGTTGGAAGAAAAGCAAACGCAGAAGGAAAATTAGAAAGATTTGCAAAAAAATCAGGGGAGGTGATTAAATAATGGCTTACGAACCAAGATTAAAAGCGGCTTACAAAAAAGAAATCATTTCTTCTTTGAAAGAAAAATTTCAGTACAAAAGCATTATGCAAGTACCGAAATTGATGAAAATCTGTATCAACCAAGGTGTTGGTGCTGCCGTTTCAGATAAAAAATTAATTGATAACGCAATAGAGGAAATAACATTGGTTACTGGTCAACGTGCAGTTTCAACCAAATCAAAGAAAGATATTTCGAACTTTAAATTGCGTAAAGAGGTACCAGTTGGTGTTCGTGTAACACTTCGTGATAATCAAATGTATGAGTTTCTAGATAGATTAATTTCTGTTGCTTTACCTCGTATCCGTGATTTCAAAGGTATCAACGATAAAGGTTTTGATGGACGCGGTAACTACACTTTAGGTGTTACTGAGCAAATCATCTTCCCAGAGATCGATATTGATAAAATCAACAAGATCACAGGTATGGATATTACATTCGTTACCAATGCGGAAACAGATAAAGAAGCTTTAGAATTATTAAAAGAGTTTGGTTTACCATTTAAAAATCAAAATAATAACTAAGTAAAATGGCTAAAGAAGGTTTAAAAGCGCGCGAAGCAAAGCGTCAGAGATTAGTTGATAAATATGCTCAAAAAAGAGCTGATTTGAAGGCTGCCGGAGATTTCCAAGGATTAGATAAATTGCCAAAAAACTCTAGCCCTGTCCGTTTACACAATCGTTGTAAATTGACTGGTCGTCCAAGAGGTTATATGCGTCAATTTGGTATTTCAAGGGTTACTTTTAGAGAAATGGCATTGGCTGGAAAGATCCCAGGAGTGACAAAATCTAGCTGGTAAGCAATAAAAAGGAACAAATTATAGGTATAGGTCAAAAATATTCATATCTTTGCCCTCCGCTAAAAATTGAAATTAATTAAGTAGAATTAAAAATAAAATGACTACAGATCCAATAGCAGATTATCTTACAAGAGTAAGGAATGCCATCAAGGCCAACCATCGGGTTGTCGAAATTCCTGCATCTAATATCAAAAAGGAAATCACGAAAGTGCTTTTTGATAAAGGATATATTGCGAATTACAAGTTTGAGGACGCAGGTATTGACAGCAGCATTAAAATTGCTTTAAAATACCATCCGATTACTAAAACTTCGGCAATCAGGAAACTCCAAAGAATCAGTAAACCTGGTTTAAGATCATATTCTGGTACCGCAACGATGCCAAGAGTATTGAATGGTTTAGGAATCGCAATCATCTCTACCTCAAAAGGTGTGATGTCTGACAAAGAAGCAAGACTTCAAAATGTTGGTGGCGAAGTATTATGTTACATATATTAATTAGGAGGACGAAAAAATGTCAAGAATTGGAAAATTACCTATAGCCTTGCCACAAGGCGTAGAATTAACAGTTTCTCCTGAAAATGTAGTAACTGTTAAAGGTCCTAAAGGATCATTAACGCAAGCAGTAGATAAAGATATCATTGTTAAAGTAGAAGAGGGGCAAATCATTGTTGCTCGTCCAACTGAACAAAAGAGACATAAAGCATTGCATGGTTTATACCGTTCACTAGTAAACAACATGGTTGTTGGAGTAACGCAAGGTTATAAAGTAACGCAAGAATTAGTAGGTGTAGGTTACCGTGCTACCAACCAAGGTAATACTTTGGATATGGTATTAGGTTATTCTCACCATTTTGTGTTCGAATTACCTCAAGAAATTAAAGTTACTACAACTGCAGAAAAAGGGCAAAACCCAACTATTATTTTAGAAAGTATAGATAAGCAGTTAATTGGTCAAGTTGCCGCTAAGATTAGATCTTTAAGAGCTCCAGAACCATATAAAGGTAAAGGTATCAAATTTGCTGGTGAGGTGTTGAGAAGAAAAGCAGGTAAGTCAGCAGCTAAAAAATAATTAAGAAGAGTCATGGGAAAAAATAAGTCTTCAAGAAGATTAAGAATTAAAAAAGGTATCAGAATTGCCATCAGTGGCACACCTGAAATGCCTAGACTTTCTGTGTACAGAAGTAATAAAGCAATTTACGCTCAAGTAATTGATGATTTAAATGGTAAAACTTTAGCATTTGCATCTAGCGCCAAAAACGCAGTAGCAGCAGATTTGAATAAAGTTGACCAATCAAAAGCGGTAGGCATATTAATTGCAGAAAAAGCAAAAGCTGCTGGTATAGAAAAAGTTGTTTTCGACAGAAACGGTTATTTATATCACGGAAGAATTAAATCTTTAGCAGAAGGTGCTAGAGAAGGTGGTTTACAATTCTAAAAATCAGAAAATGTCAACAGCAAATATAAAAAGAGTAAAAACTACTGATATTGAATTAAAAGACAAATTAGTAAGTATTCAGCGTGTAGCTAAAGTTACTAAAGGTGGTCGTACATTCAGTTTTTCTGCAATCGTAGTGGTTGGAGATGAAAATGGAGTAGTAGGATTTGGTTTAGGAAAAGCGAAAGAAGTAACCGAAGCAATTGCTAAAGGTATCGACGATGCGAAAAAGAATTTAATAAAAGTGCCCATTCACAAAGGTACTGTACCTCACGAGCAATATGGTAAATATTCTGGTGGATACGTGTTCTTGAAACCAGCTTCACACGGAACAGGTGTGATTGCAGGTGGTGCAATGCGTGCAGTATTAGAAAGCGCTGGAGTTACAGACGTTTTGGCTAAGTCAAAAGGTTCTTCAAATCCACATAACGTGGTAAAAGCAACGGTAGCTGCATTAGCTAATATGAGAGATGCAATTACAGTAGCTCAACATAGAGGTGTTTCTTTAAATAAAGTATTTAACGGTTAAGAAATTATGTCGAAGATAAAAATTACACAGACCAAAAGTGTCATAGACAGAAGCCTTAGACAAAAGAAAACAATGTTTGCTTTAGGTTTAAGAAAAATGAATCAGACTGTTGAAGTAGAAGCAACTCCTCAGATCTTAGGAATGGTTGCAAAAGTAAATCATCTGATCAAAGTAGAAAATAGTTAATTGTTTTAGCCATTAGGCATAGATTCAACGAAAATGAAATTAAATAATTTAAAACCAGCTATAGGGGCAGTAAAAAGCAGCAAGCGTATTGGTAGAGGAACAGGATCAGGAAGAGGCGGAACCTCAACACGTGGACATAAAGGTGCTGGATCTCGTTCAGGAAATTCAACTAAGGTTGGTTTCGAAGGTGGTCAAATGCCATTACAACGTCGTATTCCTAAGTTTGGATTCAAAAATATTAACCGCATAGAGCATACAGGTATTAACCTCGATGTGTTACAAGGTTTGATCGAAAAATATAATTTAACCGTAATTGATTTAGAAGTTTTAAGATCACATGGTCTTGCATCTAAAAATGATTTAGTTAAAATTTTAGGTCGTGGAGAATTAAAAGCGAAGATTGAAGTAAAAGCACATGCATTTACAGCAACTGCAAAAGCAGCAATCGAAGCACTAGGTGGATCAACCGTAACTATCTAAATTCATGAAGAGATTTATAGCTACATTAACTAATATTTTTAAAATCGAAGACTTAAGGGTTCGTATTATTAATACAATTCTTTTGTTATTGATTTACCGTGTAGGCTCTTTTATCGTATTGCCAGGAGTTGATCCTAATTTAATTGGAACAAAAACGCAAGACGGTATTTTAGGTTTATTAAACATGTTTGCTGGAGGTTCGTTTTCTCGTGCCTCTGTATTTGCTTTAGGTGTAATGCCATATATCTCTGCTTCCATTGTGGTACAGTTGTTTGGAATTGTGATTCCATACTTCCAACGCTTACAAAAAGAAGGGGAAAGTGGCAGAAAAAAAGTAAATCAAATTACCAGATACTTAACCATTTTTATTACAGCTGGTCAAGCAATCGGTTATGTTAAAACACAAGTACCACCAGAGGCAATCATGCTTGATTCATTCTTGTTCTCTTTATCTTCTATTTTAATTTTAACAACTGGAACCATGTTCGTGATGTGGTTAGGAGAAAGAATTACAGATAAAGGTTTAGGAAATGGTATTTCTTTAATTATTATGATTGGTATTATTGCACAATTGCCTTTAGCATTCTCTTCTGAATTAGTTTCTAGAATGGGTATGAATGGTGGTGGTTTAATTCCTTTCATTATTGAATTAGCAGCATTGGCTTTCGTAGTTATTCTAGTAATATTATTAGTGCAAGGAACAAGAAAAATTCCTGTTCAATACGCTAAAAGAATTGTTGGAAATAAACAATACGGTGGTGTTCGTCAATACATCCCATTAAAAGTAAATGCAGCTGGTGTAATGCCAATCATTTTTGCACAAGCCATTATGTTCATTCCAGGAACAATGGCATCTTTCTTACCAGAATCAAGTTTTGCACAATGGATGGGTCCTAATTTAGGTAACCCGATGTCATTATCTTATAATTTATTATTCGCGTTTTTAATCATCGCCTTCACTTATTTCTACACTGCTATTACCGTAAATCCTACGCAAATGGCAGATGATATGAAACGTAATGGTGGCTTTGTTCCCGGTATTAAACCCGGCAGAAAAACAGGTGAATTTATCGATGGAGTTATTTCTCATATTACTTTACCAGGATCTATCTTCTTAGCAATTGTGGCTATTATGCCTTCGATCGCAGTAATGGTAGGTATCAATAGTCAGTTCGCAAATTTTTATGGCGGAACATCTTTGTTGATTATGGTTGGGGTAGTATTAGATACTTTACAACAAATTGAAAGTCATTTATTAATGCGTCACTATGATGGATTAATGAAAACTGGAAGAATAAAAGGTCGCACACCAGCGGGTGCTGCAGCAGTATAATATGCGCGTTATTGTATGATTACTTACAAAAGCGCAGAAGAAATTGAATTAATTAGAGAGAGTTCTTTACTTGTTGGCAAAGCCTTAGCAGAGGTTGCAAAAATAATTCGACCAGGTATTACACCTTTAGAATTAGACAGAAGAGCGGAAGAGTTTATCCGCGATTCAAATGCAATCCCAGCGTTTAAAGGTTACGGAGATTTTCCAAATACATTATGTATTTCATTGAACGATGTAGTTGTTCACGGAATCCCTTCTTCAAAAGCACTGATCGACGGTGACATTGTTTCTGTTGATTGTGGTGTTTTGAAAAACGGATATTATGGTGATTCAGCTTATACATTTGAAATCGGTGAAGTACCAGCTGCCATAAAGCAGTTGTTAATGGTAACAAAGGAAAGTTTATACAAAGGAATTGAAAAGGCGATAGAGGGAATGAGAATTGGTGACGTGGGTTTCGCTGTTCAAGAACATGCAGAAAAATTTGGTTACGGGGTTGTACGAGAAATGGTCGGTCACGGAATAGGAAAAAATCTACATGAAAAACCAGAAGTTCCGAATTATGGAAAAAGAGGCGCCGGAATTAAATTAATGGAAGGTTTAGTGATTGCCATTGAACCCATGATCAATTTAGGAAAAGCACCCATTTTTCAAGATAATGATGGATGGGCAATAAGAACAAAAGACGGTAAAGTATCCGCTCATTTTGAGCATACCATTGCAGTTAAAAAAGGAAAAGCAGATATACTTTCCTCATTTGAGTTTGTAGAAGAAGTATTAAATAAAAAATAAAATTAATGGCGAAACAAGCCTCCATAGAACAAGATGGTGTAATTAGAGAAGCATTGTCAAACGCAATGTTTAGGGTCGAGTTGGAAAACGGACACGAAATAATTGCACACATTTCAGGAAAAATGAGAATGAATTATATTAAAATTCTTCCTGGAGATAAAGTAAAATTGGAGTTATCGCCATACGATTTATCGAAAGGCAGAATTACTTATCGATACAAATAATTAAGCTAGCAATAGCAAAAAAATAAAAGGATTAAAAAATTATA
This sequence comes from Sphingobacteriales bacterium, assembly GCA_947505035.1. GTDB lineage: Bacteria > Bacteroidota > Bacteroidia > Sphingobacteriales > Sphingobacteriaceae > CAIKLP01. Next base: position 22,217 of record CANNIS010000003.1, on the reverse strand, counting down.
AAATAGCTAAAGATGAAAGTTAAAGCATCAATCAAAAAGAGAAGCGTAGATTGTAAAATCATTAGACGCAATGGAAAGCTTTACGTGATAAACAAGAAGAACCCTAAGTACAAACAACGTCAGGGATAATCCATTAATTAAAAAAAAATAAAATAGGTCGCTAAGAAATATAAATTAACAAATGGCAAGGATCGCAGGTATTGATTTACCAAAAAACAAAAGAGGAGAAATAGGTTTAACATACATTTATGGTGTTGGCCGTTCTACTGCACAACGTATTTTGAAAGAAGCAGGTATTGATTTCAATACGAAGGTTCAAGAATGGTCGGATGATCAATTGACAGCTATTCGTAATATCATCAATGATCAAATTAAAGTGGAAGGTGCACTTCGTTCAGAAGTTCAATTAAACATTAAACGTTTGATGGATATTGGATGTTACAGAGGTTTACGTCACAGAAAAGGACTTCCAGTGCGTGGTCAAAGAACTAAGAACAACTCTAGAACTCGTAAGGGTAAACGTAAGACAGTTGCAGGTAAGAAAAAAGCAACTAAGTAATCGTAATTAATTATGGCAAAGACAGGTAAAAAAGTTACTAAAAAAAGAGTAGTAGTGGTTGAACCAATTGGTGAGGCACACATTAGCGCTACTTTTAACAATATCATTATTTCATTAACCAACACACAGGGTCAAGTTATTTCTTGGGCATCTGCTGGTAAAATGGGATTCAAAGGTTCAAAGAAAAACACTCCTTATGCAGCCCAAATGGCAGCAGGCGAATGTGCTAAAACGGCACATGATCTTGGCTTAAGAAAAGTAGAGGTTTTTGTTAAAGGACCAGGTTCGGGACGTGAGTCGGCTATCCGTACCATTCAAAACTCTGGAATAGAGGTGACGCTTATTAAAGACATCACTCCACTTCCACATAATGGATGTCGTCCTCCGAAAAAGAGAAGAGTATAATTGAATGACAATAAAATGTGGTATTCGAAAGAACATCACATTTTGTTTATTTAAAAAGATAATATAGTTATACTGAATACCGAGGTGGTATTCAGCTAAGAGTAACTAAAACAACAAATAATGGCAAGATACACAGGACCAAAATCGAAAATCGCTCGTAAGTTTCGTGAAGCAATTTACGGACCAGACAAAGCGTTAGAAAGAAAAAATTATCCACCAGGACAACATGGTTTGTCTAAGAAGCGTGGTAAACAATCTGAATATGCTATCCAGTTAATGGAAAAGCAAAAAGCTAAATACATCTATGGTGTATTAGAAAAACAGTTCGAAAACTTATTCGGCAAAGCACATCGTAAGCATGGTATTACCGGTGAAAACTTATTGAAATTTTTAGAGGCTCGTTTAGATAACACTGTTTACCGTTTAGGTATTGCAGGTTCTCGTCGTGCAGCTCGTCAATTAGTTTCTCATAAGCACGTTTTAGTGAATGGTGATATTGTAAATATTCCATCGTACACTTTGCGTCCAGGAGATGTTATTTCTGTTAGAGAGAAATCAAAAGCATTAGAAGCGATCAACGAAGCAGTAGCAACTACAAGAGTAGCAAAATACTCTTGGTTAGCATTTGACAGTGCAGCAATGTCAGGAACGTTCCTTTCTATGCCTGATCGTGCAGATATTCCAGAGAACATCAAAGAACAATTAATTGTCGAGTTGTACTCTAAATAATTTTTATTAGCATAAAAAACAATAGCTCAAAAGGCTAAACAATTAAAAGATTAATATAACATTTAAACATAAATTAATGGCCATATTAGCATTCCAAAAACCGGATAGAGTAATTATGCAGAAATCAACAGATTTCGATGGATCGTTTGAATTTCGTCCATTGGAGCCAGGTTTCGGTATAACTATCGGTAATGCATTAAGAAGAATTTTACTTTCTTCGCTTGAGGGTTACGCTATTACATCAGTAAAGTTCTCTGGGGTTTCTCATGAGTTCTCTACCATTAAAGGTGTAGTAGAAGATGTTACGGACATCATCCTTAACTTGAAGCAAGTACGTTTCAAAAAAACTGGCGATAGCGGCGACTCTGAAAAAATATTCGTTGTTATTAAAGGTCAAGACGCTTTCAATGCAGGCGACATCACTAAGTTTTCTAATAACTTTACGGTTTTAAACCCCGATTTAGTTGTTTGCAATATGAATCCAAGTATTACTTTAGAAATGGAAATTTCTGTTTCAAAAGGTAGAGGATACATTGCTGCAGAAGAAAATAAAAACGAAAATGCCAATGTAGGTGTAATCGCAATCGATTCAATTTACACACCAATTAAAAATGTTAAATATAGCATTGAAAATTACCGTGTAGAACAAAAAACAGATTACGAAAAACTAATCATTGATATTTCTACTGATGGATCTATTCATCCAGAAGAAGCATTAAAAGAAGCAGCTAAAATTTTGATTCAACACTTTATGTTGTTCTCAGACGAGCGCATCATGTTAGAGACGCAAGCGAAAGAGCAAACAAACGAAGTAGACGAAGAAATTTTACACATGCGTAAGATTCTTAAAACTGAATTAGTAGATATGGATTTATCGGTAAGAGCATTGAATTGCTTGAAAGCTGCTGATATTCGTACATTGGCTGATTTAGTAACTTATGATGTTGCTGATATGTTGAAATTCAGAAACTTTGGTAAAAAATCATTGACTGAAATTCAAGAGTTAGTAAAATCAAAAGGATTATCTTTCGGTATGAATCTTTCGAAATTTAAATTAGACGAAGAATAAAAATTCCGGTCGAACGCAAGTTCGATTTAACTAAATGTTAACTATGCATAAATCCTCCGCTCAGACGGAACGGTATGCAGCAATAAAAAGAAAATGAGACACGGTAAGAAAATTAACCACTTAGGCAGAACAACACCACATAGAAAAGCCATGCTTGCAAATATGGCTTGTTCTTTAATTTTACACAAACGCATAACAACTACGGTTGCAAAAGCAAAAGCATTGCGTACTTATGTAGAGCCTTTGTTGACTAAATCAAAAGACGATAGCACAAATTCTAGAAGAGTTGTATTTAGCTACTTACAAGACAAAGATGCTATTACTACTTTATTCAGAGAGATCGCAGTGAAAATTGCAGATAGACCAGGAGGATACACTCGTATCATTAAAACGGGTAATAGAATTGGTGATAATGCGGATATGTGTTTTATTGAATTAGTAGATTATAATGAATTAATGCTTTCATCTAAAGCAGGTAAAACTGAAAAAGCAACCACTCGTCGTGGTCGCGCTAAGAAAAAAGCAGACGAACCAGCGGCAGTAGCAGCTCCAGTTGTAGCAGATGCTCCAGCAGAAGAAGTTACTCCAGCAGAAGAAATTACACCTGCAACGGAGGAATCAAGTTCAACAGAAGAATAATTTTTCCAAATATTTTAAAAGCCGCGATACCCTCGCGGCTTTTTTTTTTGATAGTTTAATTAAATATGGCGGTCAATTATTTTTTTTATTCATTTCTTAATCGCATTTTTAATCTTTGCTAAAAAAACAATAAATGAACCGCATCATCCTATTATTTGCTACCATTGCTTCGCTACTTTCGGCATGTTCGACGGAATTTGATGTGACGGCACCCTATAAAGAAATTCCAGTAATTTTTGGAATCATCAATAAAGACGAAGCCGTTCAATATATCAAAATCAATAAGGCTTATTTGAACGACGAAGGAAGTGCGATCATTGCAGGTTCGGTGCCCGATTCAAATATTTTTCCTTATCCAATCGAAGCGAAATTGTACGCCACCAATACTCCTTTAACAGATGCGAATATCAAATACATTGACAGTGTTGTGTTAGACACCGTTCATTTAAATAAAGAGGCGGGTAGTTTCAATGCCAATAATATTTTTTACAAAACACCTGCTGGCTTTAAAGTTAAATATACAATCATCAACAGAGATACTACTTGGGCTAACTATCAAATTGTTGTGAGAAGAAAATTGGATGGCAAATTAATTACTAAATCACGCACACCCATTGTAGCAGATTTTTTATTCAGTGGCACACAAAACGAAGTCAAATTATATAATCGTTTCACTAAAATTTATTTAAACCACACCTTCAGCTGGGGTGGTGCTATCAATGGAAAAATGTATACTACTTTTTTACGATTTAAGTTTAGAGAAGTAGACGATTTAGCCGGCACTTCCGAAGAAAAATATGTAGACATGCCGATGTTTGAAAATATCAAAACGAGTAATTCAAATGGCAGCTCAAAGATTTCTTATACTTTGTCAGGCGAAGCATTCTTTACTTATTTGCAGGCTAAATTAGACCCGCTCACGAGTTCTTCTGCTCGCAGAGAATACATTGCACCACTTGAGCTTTATTTCAACGTAGCGGGCGAGGAATTGACTAAATACATAGAAATTAACAATGGTTCGGGTGGATTAAACGATATCCGTCCAGAGTATAGCAACGTGGAAGGCGGATTAGGTATTTTTTCTAGTCGCATGAACAAGGTGTTTAACCAATTGAATAAAACCAATTTAAATCAAGATGCCATTTATGCCTTAAAAGAAGGTGACATTACCGGTCGCGGAGCCGGAACCGCAAACGACTTAGGCTTTAGGTAAGTATTTAATGCCATTGGCATTCAATTTATGACAAAACGACATCCAAAAATGTCGTTTTTTTCATTTATGGGGCAATAATATCGGTAAAACAGTCAGTTTTTTGGATTGGCACAAGCATTGTATATCAATAAGAAATTGAACAAAATAAATTCAAGTATATGTCAAAAATTATCGGAATCGATTTAGGAACAACAAACTCATGCGTTGCCGTAATGGAAGGAAATGAGCCAGTAGTTATTCCAAATTCAGAAGGAAAAAGAACAACACCATCTATCGTGTCATTTGCAGATAATGGGGAGCGTAAAATTGGTGATCCAGCAAAAAGACAAGCGATCACAAATCCACGTAAAACGATTTATTCTATAAAACGTTTTATGGGAAATTCATTTTCAGAAGTTACCAAGGAATTGGAAAGAGTTCCTTATACAGTAGTTAAAGGAGATAACAATACGCCGCGTGTACAAATTGATGACCGCATGTATACGCCTCAAGAATTATCTGCTATGATTTTGCAGAAAATGAAAAAAACAGCCGAAGATTATTTAGGCTACGAAGTAAAAGAAGCAGTGGTAACAGTGCCAGCTTATTTCAATGATGCACAAAGACAAGCAACCAAAGAAGCGGGCGAAATTGCAGGTTTAACTGTTCGTAGAATTATCAACGAACCTACTGCAGCTGCACTAGCTTATGGTTTTGATAAATCACAAAAAGACATGAAAATTGTGGTGTTCGACTGTGGTGGTGGAACACATGATGTGTCGGTATTAGAATTAGGTGGTGGCGTGTTCGAAGTAAAATCTACCGACGGTGATACACACTTAGGTGGTGATGACTTTGACCATGTAATTATTGATTGGTTAGCAGCAGAATTTAAAGCAGAAGAAAACATCGACTTGAAAAAAGATCCGATGGCATTACAACGCTTAAAAGAAGCAGCTGAAAAAGCGAAGATCGAATTATCATCTACTACACAATCAGAAATTAATTTACCTTATGTAACTGCAGTTGATGGCGTGCCTAAACATTTAGTGCGCACTTTAACAAGAGCAAAATTTGAATCACTTGCTGATTCATTAATCAAGCGTACCATCGAACCTTGTAAATCTGCTTTGAAAAATGCTGGTCTATCAACTTCGGATATTGATGAAGTGATTTTAGTTGGAGGTTCAACACGTATTCCTGCGATTCAAGAAGCGGTAGAAAAGTTCTTTGGCAAAGCGCCTTCAAAAGGTGTAAATCCAGACGAAGTGGTTGCTATTGGAGCGGCTATTCAAGGTGGCGTATTAACAGGTGATGTAAAAGATGTCTTATTATTAGACGTTACTCCACTTTCTTTAGGTATCGAAACCATGGGTGGTGTATTCACTAGATTAATTGAATCTAATACCACAATCCCTTCTAAAAAATCGGAAGTATTTTCAACCGCTTCAGATCAACAGCCTTCGGTAGAAATCCATGTATTACAAGGAGAGCGCCCAATGGCAAATCAAAATAGAACTATTGGTCGTTTCCATTTAGATGGCATTCCACCAGCTCCTAGAGGCGTGCCTCAAGTAGAAGTTACTTTTGATATTGATGCAAACGGTATTTTAAATGTAAGTGCAAAAGATAAAGGAACAGGCAAAGAGCAAAAAATTCGCATCGAAGCAAGTTCTGGATTATCTGATGAAGATATCCAAAAAATGAAACGCGAAGCAGAAGACAATGCAGAAGTAGATCGTAAAACAAAAGAAGAAGCAGATTTAATCAACGCAGCCGATTCATTGATTTTCACAACAGAAAAACAATTGAAAGAATACGGTGAAAAATTATCTGCTCCAAATAAAGAAGCGATTGAAGCGGCACTTGCCAAATTGAAAGAAGCGCATACTGCTAAAAACTTCGAAGAGTTAGCAACAGCACAAGAAGCTTTAAATGTAGCTTGGACAGCGGCTTCAGAAGAATTGTATAAAGCAACGCAAGAAGCAGGAGCTGCTGGAGAAAATCCAGGAGCAGGCCCGGAAGCAAGTGCAGACGACAATGTACAAGATGTAAACTTCGAAGAAGTAAAAGAAGAAAAAGTAAAAGAAGACGAAGCAAAATAATTAAGCTTTCTTTACATAAAAAAAAGCCTCCGATTTTTCGGAGGTTTTTTTTATTACCAAATTTTAATGCGTTGACTCTCGTCGCGCCAAAGTTTATCTCCCTTTTGAATATTAAAGGCTTTGTAAAATTCATCAATATTTACTACGGGTCCATTCACTCTAAATTCACTAGGCGAATGCACATCACTCATAATTTGTCTAGCTAAATTTTCGGGGCGTCTGTTCACCATCCATGCATAACCATAGGCTAAGAAGTAACGCTGATCTGCAGTTAAGCCATTTATCATTTCGTTGTTTTTACCTTGTTTGGTTTTTTTGAATGCTTCGTATCCTATAACTACACCGCCTAAATCGGCAATGTTTTCGCCTTGTGTAGCTTCGCCATTTACATGCATGCTATCTAATACTACATAGGCACTGTATTGCGCAACAATTGCTTTTGTTTTTTCGGTAAATTTTTCGCGGTCTTGTTTGGTCCACCAGTCTTTTAGGTTTCCATCTTCATCGTATTGACTACCTTGGTCATCAAAGCCATGTGTAATTTCGTGTCCAAAAGTAGAACCTCCAATAATGCCATATAAAACAGCATCGTCGGGCATTTGCCCTTCAAAACCTGGTACAATAATATTACAAGCAGGTACTACAATTTCGTTATCTACTGGGTTATAATAGGCATTGTATGTTTGTGGTGTCATCTCCCATTCTGTTTTATCTACGGGCTTACCATATTTTTGAATGCTTCTTTCAAAAGACCACTGGTTAATGTTTTTGATATTTGTTAAATATGCATCGCGTGTAATTTTCACGCTCGAAAGATCTTTCCATTTATCTGGATAACCAACCTTCATACTTACCTTTGCTAATTTACTCAAGGCTTTTGTTTTGGTTTCGGCCGACATCCAGCTAAGCGTTTTAATATGATCAGCATAAACGGTTCTGATATTTTCGCCAATTTCTAGTAATTTTTCTTTCGTGCCTTTTGGTAAATAATTGGCTACATAAATTTGCCCAACTAATTCGCCCAATGCGCCATCGGTTTGCTCTACGATTCTTTTGTAGCGTGGCTTTTGGCTTTTAGTGCCAGACATAGTAGTGCTATAAAAATTAAAATTAGCTCTTTCGAAATCTTTGTTCAAATAAGACGCATAATTATTAATAACATTCCAAGTTAAATAGGCTTGCCAATCTACAATAGTAAATTTAGTTAAGCTTTCGCCTAGTGCACTCACAAATTCTGGTTGCCCAACAATAATACTATCGACATTTTTTAAGCCATAAATACTTAACATATTTTCGAAAGAAATATTTTTGCTCAACTTGCTCAGTTGTGCTACCGACATTTTATTGTAGTTTTTATATGGATCGCGGGTGTCTGCTAATTTTCTACTCGCTTTAGCCAAGGCTGTTTCTATTTGAAAAACAGCATTCGTTTTTTGACTTGCATTGTTTTGGGTTTCGCCAATCAATACAAATATATTGGTAATATGCTTTTGGTATTCGTTGCGAATATTAACTGTTCTGGCATCGCTGTTAAAATAATAGTCGCGGTCTGGAAGGCCTATTCCGCCTTGGTATAAAGACACGGCATATTCGCTAGATTTTTTATCGTCTCTGCCTACAAATAAATTAAACAAAGGCGAAACGCCAATCTTATTGAGGCTGGCAATATTTTGCATCAAGCCGTTCAGGTCTTTAATCGCTGCAATTTGATTTAATTCTTCTTGTAATGGTTGAACGCCAAGTTTCTCAATCGTAAGGGTATCCATACCACTTGAATAGAAATCGCCTATTTTTTGTTCGTTACTACCTTCGGCTGCGTCTTTTGTTGCCGCTGCTTTTTGGCAGATAGCAAAAACAGTACTGTTAATGGTATCTTGAATGGTTCTGAAAATACCATTGCTATTTTCGGTACTATGAATAGGATTATTTTTAAACCAATTGTTATTGGCATAAAGAAAAAAGTTTTCGCCAGCACTTGTGGTACTGTCTATATGATTGACAATTGGATCGGATGCTTTATCAATTGTTTTTTGGGAACAAGCACTGATGAATAAAACACTTGCTGCGAATATTATTTTTTTCATAAGATTATTTTAAATATTTAAAGTCTTGGCCATTTTTAATAACCAATAACGATTCGTAAATTAATTGGATCACATTTTCTACGTCTTCTTTGTGAATCATTTCTACGGTAGTATGCATATATCTTAAAGGCAATGAAATCAATGCAGATACTACGCCGTCGTTTGAATAGGCAAAGGCATCGGTATCGGTTCCGGTAGATCTCGAAGAAGCTTGTCTTTGAAAAGGAATGTTATTTTTTTCGGCAGTTTCAATAATTAATTTATTTAAATTTAATTGAACTGCAGGTGCATAAGATACTACAGGGCCTTTTCCACAAGCTAAATCGCCTTGGGTAATTTTGCTAATCATTGGCGTACTGGTATCGTGTGTTACATCGGTAACGATCGCTACATTTGGTTTAATTTTATGTGCAATCATTTCGGCACCACGCAATCCAATTTCTTCTTGAACCGAATTAACAATGTATAAACCGAATGGTAATTTCTTTTTGTTTTCTTTTAATAACCTGGCTACTTCTGCAATCATAAATCCACCTGCTCTATTATCTAAAGCTCTGCCCACATAATAGCGATCGTTCAAGGTCATAAATTCGTCTACGAATGTGACCACGCAACCGACATGTATACCTTTTTTCTCTACTTCTTCTTTACTAATGCAACCGCAATCAATAAAAATATTTTTTAAAGAAGGAGCTTCTTCTTTTTCGCCACTTCTGGTATGAATAGCTGGCCAGCCGAATACGCCATTTACAATGCCATTGTCGGTATGAATATTTACGCGCATCGATGGTGCAATCTGGTGATCCGAACCACCATTGCGAATCACATAAATTAAACCATCGCTAGTAATGTAATTAACATACCAAGAAATTTCGTCGGCATGCGCTTCGATCACCACTTTATAAGGCGCCTTTGGATTAATGATTCCCACGGCAGTTCCATAATTATCTACATAAGTTTCGTCTACTAATGGGCGAATATAATCTAGCCAAATTTTTTGGCCGCTTTTTTCGTAAGAAGTAGGAGAGGCATTGTTGATGTATTTTTCGAAAAATGCAATCGACTTAGCGGTTGTCACTATTTTAGTTTTGCTTGCAGCTTTGGCTGCAGGCTTGGTAGTAGTTTTTTTTGCCATGAGGAATTTATTTTTTACAATGGAATATTTCCATGTTTTTTTCTTGGGTTTTTAACGGCTTTATTTTCTAGCATTTTAAATGCTTTGATTAATTTATTTCTGGTTTCTGAAGGTTCAATCACTTCGTCTACAAAGCCTCTCTCTGCTGCTCTGTATGGGTTTGCAAAGAGGTCCGAATATTGTTTTTCTTTTTCTAACCATTTTGCTTGCGAATCGCTTGCTTCCGAAATTTCTTTTTTGAAAATAATTTCTGCGGCACCTTTTGCGCCCATTACTGCAATTTCTGCACTTGGCCAAGCATAATTCATGTCTGCTCCAATATGCTTCGAATTCATTACGTCGTAAGCACCACCATAGGCTTTTCTGGTAATAACTGTAATGCGTGGAACAGTGGCTTCGCAAAATGCATATAATAGTTTGGCGCCATTGGTGATGATGGCGTTCCATTCTTGATCGGTGCCTGGTAAAAAACCGGGTACATCTTCAAATACCAATAATGGAATATTAAAGCAATCACAAAATCTGACAAACCTTGCTGCTTTGATAGAAGCGTTGTTATCGAGTACGCCTGCTAAGAACATAGGCTGATTGGCAACAATACCAATGCTTTTGCCGGCTAAGCGACCAAAACCAACCACAATATTTTCAGCATAATTTTTATGTACTTCTAAAAAAGAATCCGAATCAATTACTTCTCCAATCACTTCGCGAATATCGTAAGGTTGATTAGCGTTTTCAGGGATGATGTTATTTAGCTTTGTTCTTGTTTCGTTAGCCGCTTCGTATGGAATTGAAGGAGCTGCTTCGTCGCAATTTTGCGGCATAAAGCTCAAGAGTTTTTTAATGTGCTCAATGCATTCTATTTCGTTGGCACATGAAAATTGAGTCACGCCAGATTTAGTAGAATGGGTAGATGCTCCACCTAATTCTTCGGCACTTACTTCTTCGTGTGTAACTGTTTTAACCACATTTGGTCCTGTTACAAACATGTAAGAAGTATTTTCGACCATTAAAATAAAATCGGTGATGGCAGGAGAATATACTGCACCTCCGGCGCAAGGGCCCATGATGCCAGATAGCTGCGGAATTACACCCGAAGCCATAGTATTGCGATAAAAAATATCTGCATAGCCACCCAAAGACACAACACCCTCTTGGATTCTAGCGCCTCCCGAATCGTTCAAGCCAATTAATGGTGCGCCATTTTGCAAGGCCAAATCCATGATGCGACAAATTTTTTCGGCATGCGTTTCGGAAAGTGAACCACCAAAAACAGTAAAGTCTTGAGAAAAAATATAAGTGGTACGGCCATTAATAGTTCCGTATCCAGTCACTACACCATCGCCTAAGTATTGCTCGTTTTCTAATCCAAAATCTTTAGAACGATGGGTTACCATCATGCCAATTTCTTCGAAAGAACCTTCGTCTACTAAAAAGTGAATACGCTCTCTAGCGGTTAATTTTCCTTTTTTATGTTGGGCATCAATTCTCGCTTGGCCACCACCTAAAGCTGCAGCCGCTTTTTTTTCGTTTAGTAATGCTAATTTCTTTTCCATTTAATTTTTTTGATTAAAAATTAATTATTCTTTATCCATAAATGGATATCGGTAATCTTTTGCTGGATCAAATGTTTCTTTGATGGTTCTTGGAGAAACCCATCTTAATAAATTAATCATCGAACCTGCTTTGTCGTTCGTGCCCGAACCTCTTGCGCCACCAAAGGGTTGTTGCCCAACAACAGCACCAGTACATTTATCATTGATATAAAAATTACCTGCCGCATTTTCTAATTTTCTAGTAGCTAATTCAATTGCATAACGATCTTGTGCAATGATAGCGCCAGTTAAAGCATAGATAGAAGTAGTGTCTACGATGTCTAAAGTTTCTTCGAATTTGGCATCATCAAAAATATGAATTGTTAATACAGGTCCGAATAATTCTTCGCACATAGTGACATATCTTGGATCTTGCGCAACAATAATTGTTGGTTCGATAAAATAGCCAACAGATTTATCATAGTTTCCTCCGGCAATAATTTCAACGTTTTTATCTTGTTTTGCCGCATCGATATAAGATGCTAATTTATTGAATGATTTTTCGTCGATAACCGCGTTGATAAAGTTTTCAAAATTTTCTGTACCACCCATTTTAAAAGTAGCCATATCGTGTTGAATTCTTTCTTTAATGGCAGGCCAAACTTTACTAGAAATATACACGCGAGATGCCGCAGAACATTTTTGTCCTTGGTATTCAAATGCCCCACGCATAATGGCTACACTCGCTGCAGCAACATCTGCCGACTCGTGTACTACGATAAAATCTTTACCGCCTGTTTCGCCTACAATGCGAGGATAGGTTTTGTATTGATGAATATTATTTCCAATACTTTTCCAAATATCTTGAAAAACTGCAGTTGAACCGGTAAAGTGAATACCTGCAAAATCTGGATGTTTAAAAATTACTTCGCCTGCTTGTGGACCAGAAACATAAACTAAATTTATTACGCCATCGGGTACACCTGCTTCTTTAAAAATTTCCATTAAAACATTAGCAGAATAAATTTGGGTATTCGAAGGTTTCCATACCACTACGTTGCCCATCATGGCAGCAGAGGTTGGTAAATTTCCAGCAATAGCCGTAAAATTAAATGGTGTTAATGCAAACACAAAACCTTCTAGGGGTCTTTGCTCAATGCGGTTCCACATGCCTTTTCCAGAGCCAACTTGTTGTCCATAAATTTCAGACATATAGGCCACATTGTATCTTAAAAAATCGATGATTTCGCAAGCCGCGTCTATCTCTGCTTGAAATGCATTTTTAGATTGCCCCAACATGGTAGCTGCGTTTAATTTATATCTGTAGGGTCCAGCAATTAAATCGGCTGCTTTTAAAAATATAGCGGCGCGTTGTTCCCAGGCTAATGCAGCCCAGGCCTTTTTTGCTTTTAATGCAGCATCAATTGCTTGGCTTACATGTTTTGCCTCTCCTTTATGAAAGTGACCTAATACATGTTGGTGATCATGTGGAGGCGTAATGGTTTCTTTGTTACCACTGCGAACCTCTTGTCCACCAATGTACATTGGAATATCTACTTGCGTAGCGCGTGCTTGTTCGATTGCTTTTTTTAAAGCGGCTCTTTCTGGACTTCCAGGAGCATAATTATAAATAGGTTCGTTTACTGGTTTTGGAACCACAAAAAATCCGTTTGACATAGTATAGTTGTTTTAAACAAACATACCCATTCTAAGGGTTTTATACAAGCTAAAAATCCGTATATTAGGTGTATTAGCGTAGTTTTTGGCTTATTTTTTTTGAATTTAGGACAGCTTAGAAAGATGCCGAGCATTTTTTTATAATTTAGCATTTTGAATTCTTAAAAATTCGCCTAATTGCGAATAGTAATTTGTATATTTTTGCTTAATGAAAAAGAGGCTTCATTTATTCTTTCCTGTTTTATTTTGTCTGTTGTTGAGCTTGTTTATTGCCTGCGAAAAACCTCAATTAATAGACATAGAAGCATCTCAGCCATTTTCAAAATTAAAAGACACCGACGGGGTAGAATATATTACCGTAAAAATTGGCACACAAACTTGGATGGCAGAAAATCTACGCACCACCAAGTATAATGATGGCAAGCCAATTCCAATGGTTACTTCAAATATTGATTGGAAAAATTTAAAAACGCCAGGCTATTGTTGGTACAATAATGATTCTGTGTTTTTTAGAACAAAATATGGCGCAATGTATAATTGGTATGCCATTAGCTCCGGAAAATTAGCGCCAAAGGGATGGAGAATACCAAGCGATTCGGATTGGTCTGCGTTAGAAAATTATTTAAGAGCCAATAGTTATAATTACAACTCAAGCAAAACCAGTAATGATTTTGCAAAATCTTTAGCATCAAAAGTTTATTGGTCTAGCTCGGTAGTGGTAGGCGCGGTTGGCAATGTAGACTATCCAGCTTTAAGAAATAAAACAGGCTTCAACGCAATGCCTGGTGGCTATAGACTAGAAGACGGCATCTTTAGTAACGAAGGCAATATTGGTTATTGGTGGACCGCTACAAACAATTCTAATACAATTTCAAAAGCATGGTATCGTTATATTTATTATGATGAATCAGCCATGGGCCGCAATAATTTTCTGAAGTCGAGGGGTTATTCGATTCGTTGCATCAAGAATTAACAATCCTTTTTCACTATCTTAGTTTTATGAATTTTTTGAGATATAGCACTTTTCCTTTTACCCTGCTTTATTACTTAGTGGTGTGGTATAGGAATAAGCTATATGATGCAGGTTTTTTTTCTTCCAAAAAATATGCAATACCTACCATTGGTGTCGGCAATTTAGTAGTAGGTGGCGCCGGCAAAAGTCCAACCATAGAATACCTTATTCGATTGTTATCTCCAAGCTTTAAAGTGTCAACTTTAAGCAGGGGTTATGGAAGAAAAACAAAAGGATTTATCCAAGCATCTGAATTTTCTAGCCCAACTGAAATTGGCGACGAGCCTACCCAATTCAAACAAAAATTTCCATTAGTCAATGTAGTTGTTTGCGAAAACAGACAATTAGGGATGGAGCATTTGGCAAACGATACGCAGGTAGTTTTATTAGATGATGTATTTCAGCATAGAAAAGTGAAACTAGGCTTATCGATTTTATTATTTGATTATAACACTTTGTTTCAAAAAGACTGGTTATTGCCAATGGGAAATATGCGCGAACCAATTTCCGCAAAAGATAGAGCAGATATTATTTTAATTACTAAAACACCTAAGTTATTCTCTCCGATGGAACGAAGAAGGGTACTGTCTTTTTTAAAAACCAATCCAAAACAGCACTTGTTTTTTTCTTATTTGAATTACAGTAATCCATTGCCTTTAAATAGCGAACAAACAATCTTTGATGCGGCCTTAGCTTCAACAAATACAGCGGTTTTGGCTTTAACCGGTATTGCCAATCCTACACTATTTTTAAATCACATTTCGGCCAAAAGCTATAAAAATATTATTCCTTTTTCTTTTCCAGATCACCACGATTTTTCTGAAAAAGATTTTCAAAAAATTAAAAAAGCATTTGCAGAAATTAAATCAGCCAATAAAATTATATTAACAACAGAAAAAGATGCGATGCGGTTAAAGTACTCTAAGCACCTAGATGTGTTAGTAGGCTTGCCATTTTTTTATATTCCTATTGAGGCAGAAATACACGAACAAGACAAAGTAAAATTTGATCAATTAATACTAAAATATGTTAGAACAAGTTAAAAATACTACGGAATATATCCAACGAATTATCGGAGATTTTGAACCCGAAATTGGTATAATTTTAGGCACTGGCCTTGGCGGTTTGGTGCAAGAGATGGAAGTTAAATATGAGTTATTGTATTCGATGATTCCGGACTTTCCGATTGCCACTGTGGAGTTTCATACAGGCAAATTAATTTTTGGGACCTTAGCAGGCAAAAATATAGTGGCGATGAATGGCCGTTTTCATTATTACGAGGGTTATTCGATGAAAGAAATTACCTTTCCGGTAAGGGTGATGAAATTATTGGGTATTCAAAAAATTATTATTTCAAACGCTTCGGGTTGCTTGAATCCGGATTATAAAAAAGGCGATTTAATGGTGATTGAAGATCATATTAATTTGCAAAACGATAATCCATTGAGGGGCAGAAATTACGATAGCTTTGGCCCAAGATTCCCAGATATGAGTAGGCCCTACGACTTAGAGATGAATAGCAAAGCAATGGCCATTGCCGAGCAAGAAAATATAAGGATTCATTCGGGTGTGTATGTGAGCGTAAATGGACCAAATTTAGAAACAAAAGCAGAATATAAGTTTTTAAGAATGATTGGCGCTGATGTAGTAGGGATGTCTACCGTACCAGAAGTTATCGTAGCGAATCATATGCAAATTCCAGTCTTTGCCATTTCAGTTATTACAGACGAAGGATTCCCAGAAATATTAAAGCCGGTATCTTTAGCCGAAATTGTTGCAATTGCGCAAAAGGCGGAACCGAAGATGACTACTATCATTAAAAAATTAATCGCTGTTGCATAAATTAAAATGAGCAAAAAATACTTCAGCATTTTACTTTTTATTTTGATTAGCAAATTCTGTGCTGCTGCTGCAATAGATAGCGTAAATAAATATGGCCCTAATACGGTTCGTTTTTTAAATCTTTCGGCACAAACAGCAGACACGCTTTTGTTTGAAACTATCGATACCAATTACATTGGCTTTCAAAACTTTCATCCTGCTGCAACCAAAAATATTCCCTTTCTTAATTTAGGAAATTTAGGAACAGCAACCAACATGCTATTTTTTGAAAATAGTGATATGATTGGCTTTCAAGAGGGCTGGTCTGCGTTCAATCATTATTTGACAAGGGCAGATAAAATAAAGTTTTACCGAACAGCATCTCCTTTTACGCAACTCAAACATTTTTGGAACAGGAAACAAGAGCAGCTATTTGCTTTTACTTTTGCACAAAATATTTCACCTCGATTAAACTACGCGGTTAATTATACTAGGCTAGTTTCTGTCGGTGATTATCAATTACAAAAGACCGACCATTTAAATTTAGATGCGTCTATTTGGTATGCATCTAAAAATAATCGCTATAAATTTTGGCTTGCAGCCATGTCAAATAATTTAACTGCAAAAGAAAATGGGGGCGTAAAAAACGATACTATTTTTAATTCAAATCCGATATACGATCCGCTTTTTGAGCCGGTTAAATTAAGTGCAGCAAATAATCAATTAAGACAAACCGAGTCGTATTTTAAGCAGAGTTATGCTTTTGGGAAAATCTATAAGCTAAGCCTAGATTCTATCTCCATTGATAAAGTGGAAAACAAGCACCGGTTTTCGCATGCCGTTAATTACCTCAACAAGGTGATTAACTTTAATGAAAGTCAAATAGATTCGGGGTATTATGCTAATGCATATATTGATGCTACGCGAACTGCAGATTATACTCAAATAAAAAAGATGTCTTCCTTGCTAAGCTATGAGTACTTTAATCAGGAGCATGCAGCAAAAAGTCAATTAAAGAGTTTTACCATTAGTTTGAAAAATCAGTTAGTGCTATTTCAAAACAATAATTTTGATACCACACTTTCCGAACATCACTTGCTCGCTACTTCCGAATTTCAGCTAGCGCCAAAAGTAATTTATTCGGCAAGCGCCGATTATATATTTGCAGGTGCTTTTAAATCAAATTATTTTTTCCACTCTGTATTGTCTTACGATTTATTTCAAAGTAAACTTTTGGCAAAAGCAGGTTTTAGTATTTCGAGCCAAAGCCCTATTTTTAATGCACTTCAGACGCATAACAATCATTATCAATGGACCAATCAATTTGGAGTTATTGAAAATAAAAAAGCATACTTGCAGTTCGATATTAAATCTATAGAAGCCAGCATAAGATTCATGCATCAAGCTTTAACTAATTATGTTTATTTTGATGCGCAATTTACGCCACAGCAAGCGTCAAGTAATATCACATTAAATACTATTTGTTTATCAAAGCAAATAGCTTGGCGTGCCTTACATTTTGACAATTATATTTATTTACAACAAAGCTCGAATCAGCAAATATTGCCTCAGCCTAGCTTTCATATTTATAATTCCACCTATGTGCAATTGCCTGTATTTAAAGGGGCTTTAAAACTCAGAGCCGGTTTAGATACGCGATATTATTCGGCCTATCAAGCCTATGCTTATTCACCAGCAAATATGATGTTTCATTTAGGGACTAAAAATTTAGGAGGCTTTCCTTTGGTAGATGTTTTTGTGACTGCAAAATTGAAACGCGCGGTATTGTTATTTAAATTAGAACACGCCAATAATTTATTAAATTCTTATGGCGAAATGATGGTGTCAAATTATCCAATAGCCCCAAGAACATTCAAGCTTGGCTTGCTTTGGAATTTCTACGATTAAGCGATCAGGTTTTCTGCTTCTTCTTTTTTGCCGCTGGAAATAATACATTATTTAAGATAAGTCTATACCCCGGTGAATTGGGATGTAAACTTAAATCGGTAGGTGGGTCGCTCACTAAATGTTGGTAATCTTCGGGGTCGTGGCCTCCGTAAAATGTCCAAGTACCTTTGCCTATTTCGCCATGAATATATCTTACTTCTCCTGCAACACTGGTTTCGCCTAGCACTAGCACATCTGGCTTCACTAAGCTTTTTTTGAAAGCCGTTGTTTGACCCATAAATCCTTTGATCACTTTTTCGTGATTCTGCGTAAGCATACTTGGAACAGGATCCCATTTGGCAGAAAAATCAAATAAACTAAAGTAGTCGTTTTGCTCTGTTAGATTTCGATTATTGGTATTATCAATATCTGAAAACTCATAGTTATATGGATTGTTATCTAATTTGAAATTTTTAAATGCAAATGTTTGTTGGAAATTTAATTTGGCTTGCGCATTCGGATCGGCATTGTCGCCATCAAACATCGACTCGCAAATATCTATGCCCGCTGCAGCTAAAGCAATATCATAGCTATCCGTGCCAGAACACATGGCAAATAAAAATCCGCCACCCATCGTGAAATTTTTAATGGCAGTTGCCACTGCCAGTTTTAATGCGGAAACTTTTTTAAATCCAAGTTTTGCGGCGGTTAGTTCGTTTTGTTGAACGTCGTTTTGGTACCAAGCCGCATTTCGATAGGCAGCATAAAATCGTCCATATTGTCCGGTAAAATCTTCATGATGCAAATGCAGCCAATCGTATTTCAAAAGCATTCCTTTGATTACTTCTTCATCGTATATCAAATCGTATGGAATTTCGGCATAAGTTAACACCATCGTAACGGCGTCGTCCCAGGGTAGTTTATTTTTAGGCGAATACACTGCCATTTTCGGAGCCTTATCTAATTTTACGGCATCCATATTTGTTTCGGGTACAGCAATCTCCGCTAAAATTGCATTGGCTTGTACATCGGCAATAAGATCGTAAGAAACATTTCTGATGCGGCATTCGGCTTCAATACTTTGGGCGTAAGGAATTAAAAAACTACCACCTTTGTAATTCAGCAGCCACCACATCGACACATCTTGCTTGAGTACCCAATAAGCGACACCGTAAGCTTTCAAATGATTGCTTTGTTTGTCATCCATTGGAATTAGTATAGATGTTGCCCTACCTATTGTAACGCAGCCTATTAAGAATAGCAGTAGAATTGTTTTTTTCATTTCTTATCGTAAAAATACTAAAACATTTTTCTACTTTTGTTGCGAACAAAAAAATAACATGAGCACTGCAATATTAAAAACAGCAAAAGGAGACTTAAAGATTGAGTTCTTCGAAAAAGATGCACCAAACACGGTTGCAAATTTCATTAAACTAGCGAAAGAAGGTTTTTACGATGGAATTGCTTTTCATCGTGTCATTCCAGATTTTGTGGTTCAGGCAGGATGCCCATATTCAAAATCAGAGGCAACCGCTTTTAAAGCAGGATCGGGTGGACCAGGTTACATGATTGATTGTGAATTAACTGGCGAAAACCAATTTCATGATAGAGGCGTATTATCGATGGCACATGCAGGTAGAAATACTGGCGGATCGCAATTCTTTATTTGTCATAGCCGTGCAAACACTGCTCACTTAGATAGAAACCATACCGTATTTGGTAAAGTAATAGAAAACGTAGACCTAGTAGATGCTATTGCACAAGGCGATAGTATTATTGGCATAACTGTAACGGAATAATTATATGAATTTAAGAGGAATTGTTTCGGTAACTGGCAAGCCAGGATTGTATCGTGTAATAG
The DNA here is from genome assembly GCA_947505035.1 of Sphingobacteriales bacterium. Taxonomy (GTDB): domain Bacteria; phylum Bacteroidota; class Bacteroidia; order Sphingobacteriales; family Sphingobacteriaceae; genus CAIKLP01. Next base: position 2,507 of record CANNIS010000003.1, on the reverse strand, counting down.
GTCAAAATAAAGCGGGCTTTATTTTAGAAACCATGGATGGTTTGAAAAACAAATTAATTACCAATGCAAGTACAAAGCTTGCCACATTAGAAGATATTACCGTTTTTGGTGAACAAGAAGAGGACATTACTTTGATCAGTATTTTAGAGAAAATGAAATCATCTGCTGCTAGTAATGTAGTACCAGATCCAAAAGCAGACAATAAAATATTGCGTAAATATTTTACTAGCATTGTTCCTAACCACGATGTGGAAAGGGTTTACGCTTCGGACATTAAAAAAATTATTTCGTGGTATGCGTTTCTTGCAACCTTACCTTTGTTTGAGGAGGCAGCTCCAGTAGCAAATGAAGAAGCAGAACCAGCATCGTAATTTACCTCAACATCATAAAAAAACCCAAATGTACATTTGGGTTTTTTTATTTCTTCATTTTTTTAAGCATGATGATAAGGTTCTCCTTTTAAAATGCTAAAGGCTCGATAAATTTGTTCTACAAAAAACAAGCGCACCATTTGATGAGAGAATGTCATTTTAGAAAGTGAAATTTCTCCATTTGCTCTCGCTTTTATTTTTTGATCGAAGCCATAAGGACCGCCTACTATAAAGACAACCGCCCCAACAGATTGATTTTGCCAGTTGTTCATTTGTTTACTAAAATCTATAGAACTAAATTGTTTTCCAGTTTCGTCTAAGAGCATGACTAAATCGGTATTGCTAATTTTACTTAATATTAATTCCGCTTCTTTTTCTTTTTGTTGTTCTTCGCTTAAGCTCTTCGTGTTTTTTAATTCAGGAATTTCAATTAATTGAAACTTACAATAGTGTATTAATCGTTTGGCATATTTTTCTACGCCTTCAATTAAATAAGCATCATTTGTTTTTCCGACAACTAAAAGTGTAATTTTCATCTGCGTAATTTTTGGGCAAAAAAAAAGGGATAAACCCTTTTTTTTAATTAGTTAACGCTTGCGCGTATAATGTTTAAAGCACCTCCAGCCTTAAACCACTCAATTTGTTGTTGGTTATAAGTATGATTAACCATGATAGTTTCGTTGCTTCCATTGGCGTGGTTTAAACAAATGCTCAGTTGTTTACCTGGCGCAAATTCATTTAATCCATTAATGTCAAAGGTATCGTCTTCTAAAATTTTATCGTAATCGGCACTGTTTACAAAAGTTAAGGCAAGCATACCTTGTTTCTTTAAATTTGTTTCGTGAATTCTAGCAAATGATTTTACCAAAATTGCACGAACACCTAAATGACGAGGCTCCATTGCTGCGTGTTCTCTAGAAGAACCTTCGCCATAGTTTTCGTCACCAACAACAATTGATCCTATTCCAGCTGCTTTATAAACACGCTGTGTGGCAGGAACTGCCGCATATTCGCCGGTTAATTGATTCTTTACCGTATCTGCTGTATCGTTGAAAAAGTTGATTGCACCAATCAACATATTATTCGAAATATTATCTAAATGTCCGCGGAACTTTAACCATGGACCAGCCATAGAAATATGATCGGTAGTACATTTCCCTTTGGCTTTAATTAATAATTTTAAGCCTTTGATATCTTGTTTTTCCCAAGCAGCAAAGGGTGCTAGCAGTTGTAATCGGCTAGAATTTTCTGCTACAAGCACAGTTACATTACTTCCGTCTGCAGCTGGCGCTTGGTATCCTGCATCTTCTACCGCAAAGCCTTTGATGGGTAATTCGATTCCTTTTGGCTCATCTAATTTAACTTGTTCGCCTTTTGAGTTGGTAAGGGTGTCTGTTAAAGGATTAAAAGTTAAATCACCTGCAAGCACCAAAGCGGTTACAATTTCTGGCGAAGCAACAAATGCAAAAGTATTAGGATTGCCGTCTGCACGTTTGGCAAAATTTCTATTGAACGAAGTGATGATTGAATTTCTTTCTTGTTTTTCTGCACCATGGCGAGCCCATTGTCCAATACAGGGTCCGCAAGCATTGGCAAGCACCACACCTCCCATTGCAGCAAAAGTGGCTAAGTAGCCATCTCTGTCTACCGTATAGCGTACTTGCTCGGATCCGGGTGTAATGGTATATTCTGATTTTGCTTGTAAGTGTTTATCAACGGCTTGTTGTGCAATAGATGCTGCCCTAGAAATATCTTCGTAAGAAGAATTGGTACAAGAGCCAATTAATCCAACTTCTAATTTTGTTGGCCAATTATTTTCTTTTACCGCTGCAGCAAATTTTGAAATCGGCCAAGCCAAATCTGGCGTAAATGGTCCGTTAATTTGTGGCTCTAAAGTTGATAAATCAATTTCAATTAATTCGTCGAAATAATTTTCAGGGTTTGCATATACTTCTGTGTCGCCAGTTAAATGATGCGCTACTTTATCTGCAAGATCAGCAATGTCAGCACGTTCGGTACCTCTTAAATAAGCGGCCATTTTTTCGTCGTATCCAAAAATAGAAGTGGTAGCACCAATCTCTGCGCCCATATTACAAATGGTTCCTTTTCCTGTACAAGATAATGATAGCGCGCCTT
>CANNIS010000002.1 GCA_947505035.1 Sphingobacteriales bacterium | reverse complement strand
CGTTGAAATATTTTAACCAATAATTGTTCTGCTGCTAAAACCGTTTTATGTAGATACACTTGCCAATACATTAATCTACGAGAAATCAAAAATTTCTCGATAGAATAAATTCCTTTTTCTTCAACAACCAACTCATCATTTACAACCTGTAACATTTTTAGAATACGATCAAATCCGATAACCCCTTCAGAAACACCCGTATAAAAACTATCTCTATTTAAATAGTCTAATCTGTCCATGTCTAATTGACTAGAAACTAATTGATGTAAAAATTTCTTTTCGTATTTATTTTCAAAAATGGCAATGGCTAAGCTTAATTTTCCATTAAAGGTTTTATTTAAACGATTCATAATTAATACAGACAATGCTTCGTGCTGTACACCAGGTACAATGCAGCTTTCTAATGCATGTGAGAATGGGCCGTGTCCTATATCATGTAACAAAATAGCAATGGTTACCGCCTCGGCTTCTTCTTCTGTAATAGCCACTCCTTTATTTTTCAAAGTTTCGAGCGCAATACCCATTAAATGCATCGCACCTAAAGCGTGATGAAATCGGGTATGTAAAGCACCAGGATACACTAAATGGGTTAGACCCAGCTGTTTAATGTTTCTTAAACGTTGAAAATAAGGGTGTTCTATTAAATCGAAAACTGTTTCGTAAGCAATACTCACAAAGCCATATACGGGGTCGTTAAATAATTTCTTCTTGTTCAATGGAATTAGGATAATAAAATGATGGTAAAGTTGTTAAATTTAACAATAAGAAAAAAGAAAGATGCAAGATACGATGATATTATGGGCAGATGATGAAATTGACCTTTTAAAGCCCCATATTTTATTTTTAAATGAAAAAGGATACCAGGTAAAAACAGTTACCAATGGAGCAGATGCAATAGATTTAATTAAATCTAATTATTTCGATTTGGTTTTCTTAGATGAAAATATGCCTGGTTTAACTGGTTTAGAAACACTGGTTGAAATAAAAAATTTCAATTCCGAAATTCCAGTGGTACTGATTACCAAAAACGAAGAAGAATATTTAATGGAAGAGGCGATTGGGAAAAAAATTGCAGACTACTTAATAAAACCCGTTAACCCAAAACAAATTTTATTAACCATCAAAAAAATTCTGGATAATAAAAGGTTAATCACAGAAAAAACAGCCTCGGCTTACCAACAAGAATTTAGAAATTTAGGCAGCCAACTCAACGACGTGCAAAACATTGAAGAATGGATGGATGCTTACCGTAAACTGGTATACTGGGAGCTAGCCCTAGAACAATTAGAAGATGCGGGCATGCACGAGATTTTAACTTTACAAAAATCAGAAGCTAACGCCTTGTTTTCAAAATTTGTAGAGAAAAATTATTTGTCGTGGTTACAACTACCCGATAAAGCGCCCATGCTTTCGCATAGTGTTTTAAGAAAAAAAGTATTTCCAAATTTATCAGAAACACAGCCTACCTTCTTTGTTTTAATCGATAATTTAAGATATGATCAATGGAAAATAATTGCGCCATTAGTAAACGAATATTTTAGATTAGAAGAAGAAGAACTATATGTAAGCATATTGCCAACGGCTACGCAATATGCTCGAAATGCAATATTTTCCGGCATGTTACCAAACGAAATGGAAAAACGTTTTCCTAAATTATGGAAAAATGACGAAGAGGAAGGAGGAAAAAACTTACACGAAGAGGGATTTTTAATTGATCATTTACAAAGAGCCAGAAAAGATATTAAAAGTAGCTATCATAAAATAACCACAAACGAACAAGGAAAAGACTTAGTAGAAAATGTGCATCATTTATTTAAAAATAATTTAAATGTGATTGTATATAATTTTGTAGATATGTTGTCGCATGCAAGAACAGAGATGGACATGATCAAAGAATTAGCACCAGACGAATCTGCGTATAGGTCACTTACTTATTCATGGTTTGAGCATTCTCCATTATTAGAAATTATCAAAAAAATTGCACAAAAAAATGCTAGACTAGTGATTACAACCGATCATGGAACTATTCGCGTTAAAACACCAAGTAAAGTAATTGGAGACCGTTCGGTTAATAGTAATCTGAGATACAAACAAGGTAAAAACTTAAACTATGTAGCTAAAGATGTTTTTGAAATTAAAAATCCAGCGGACGCTTTTTTACCTAAAGTCAACATGAGTCAAACCTATATTTTTGCGAAAAGTGACACCTACTTTGTATACCAAAACAACTATAACCATTTTGCAAACTTCTTTGCTAATAGCTTTCAACATGGTGGAATTTCTTTAGAAGAAATGCTCATTCCTTATGCTAGTTATACTTCTAAAGTTTAGTATTTGTTTATGCTATACTTTAGAATTTTAAGCTCAAGCCCAGCAATATAGCTCTTGTAGCTTGTGGGTAATAATATACAGCAGTTGTTTTTTCGCCTCCCACTAAATAAGAATAAGTGTACCCATTGGCCACATATTTGCGATTTAATATATTAGCTAATTTTATATCTAAGTTCAAGGTTGTTTTGTTTTTTAATGGCTTAATATAATTAATGATTAAATCGTTTACCATAAATGCATTGATCATTTTTTCATCACTGCTTGTATTATCTAAATATTGTTTCCCAACATATTTATTTTGAAGACTAAAACCTAAATTTTTAGAAAATTGATAATTAATAACAGCACCTACTATTATGGCTGGTGAATAAGCAAGATTTGTTTTTTGATACTGTTGCTCAATCGTATCTATAATTGAATAATTTATTGGATCATAATTATACAAGACATCGGTATAATTAAGTATTTTATTTGCACTGATGGCTGCGTTTGCACCAATACTAATCGACGAACTAATCGCTAGCATACCATTCCACTCTAATCCTAAGCGATAACTTTGTGCGCAATTTTCTCGAATAGATTCTCCAACATCGTTAAGCTTACCAGTAGGAATAAGTTGATTTTTATAGTCCATATAATATACATTCCATGCAGAACGTATTTTACTATTTTGGTATTTCCAACCAAGTTCTATATCTGCTAATTGTTCTGCTAATGCTTTTTTAGTTCGACTTAAATTGCCAATCAAATCATCTCTGTTGGGTTCTTTATTCGCTATGCTATAGGAAATATAGAACACCTCCTTGTTGTTAGGCGTATAAGATAATCCAAGCTTTGGGTTAAAAAATAAATAATTAGCGCTTTGGGAAATATCCATTAAATAAATATTTTCACCTCCTAAATGGTATCGAATAATACGCGTTTGTAAATCTAAGTATGCGTTAAATTTTGGTTTAAATTCGTAATCAATTTTACAATAAATGTTGGCTTCTTTTTTTAAACCCGTACCCTCAAAAATATTTTGCTGAGGAAGACTTTGAGAGGCATGCTGTGCCCACTCAACTTCTGCAAAATGTTGCCCATCATACACATTAGCTGCTGCACCTGCTTGTAAATGCAGTCGGCTGTTGATCGTATTTTGATATGAAAATACAATTCCTTTAAATTGGTTAGCTAACCACCTTCTTCGTAATAAATTAGTGCTATTTATTGTATCGGTTCCAACAAACAAGGAATCAAAACCAATATTGGCAAAGGCTTGGTCATATTTAAATTCCTGAAAAAAACCTTTTCCATTGGTAAGATGTAAACCAATTGTATAGCTAGCATGCGCATTCAATAGTTTAGTATAAAAAGATTGGTAATGTGTTTGTGCGTATTGATCGTATTGGTCTTTATAATTTGCGGCTATTGGGTTATAGGTTCTATTAGTTTGCATAGAATCAATGGGAACTCCTTCCCATGCAAGAAATGTTTTTTCAGAACCAGAAAATATATTAAATTTCCAGATGGCATTTTTTGTAGTATAATTTGCATTAAAGAAATAAGAATTTAAAGTTGCCGCACTATTTTGTATATAACCATCGGATTGAATATGAGATGCTCGGCCTGCAAAACTCCAATTATTTTTTAACTGTCCGGTTGAAAATTTTCCCATCCATTTTTTGGTTCCAAAACTACCGATGCCACTAGCTAATTCAAATCCAGCCGAATCTATGTTGTGCTCCGTTTGTATATTAATGCTAGCACCAAAAGCACCGGCACCATTAATGGAACTTCCAACTCCTCTTTGAACTTGTATATTATCTATTGAGGAAGCAAGATCTGGCAAATTCACCAAAAATGTGCCTTGAGACTCCGCATCATTTAAAGGAATACCATTTATCGTTACGTTGGTTCGGCTTGCATCTGTTCCCCTAATTCTAATGCCAGTATAACCAATTCCGGTTCCTGCATCAGAGGTAATAACTGTAGCTGGTAATTGATTTAATAAATAAGGTAAATCTTGGCCTAGGTTGTTTTTAGCAATCGCCTCCTTTTGAAGGAGATCAAAGCTAGCCGCCGCATTGTCTTTTAATTTTTGGGCGGTAACTATCGCATCTTCTAATATTATTATCGATTTTTTCATGATAAAAACCAAAGATAATTCTTGGTTGATTTGTTGGTTGATACTATCAAAACCAATCATAAATATGTTAATTTTTATCTTGCTTTGTTGATTTTTGTTTAAATAAAACTCGCCCTTATTATTTGAAATTAAGACTGCCTTTTCGGCTATAACTGTTGCACCTGCTATAGGCTGGCGAAGTTCGTCATAAACAATTCCTTTAAAATTTTGTGCAAAAGAAAATACACTACTGCATACTACAAGTATTGTAATTAAGAATTTTTGAAATTTCATTTTTATTTTTTTTATAAAACCCTAAATAGCCGGGGTGCTAATTAGTAAATAGTTTTATGCCTCTTCCCTTCGCTGGCATTATCCAGATCAGGTTCAATGGGTATAATCTCAGACATTTTCATGCCACCCCCGTGAGAAATATAAAGGTAAGTAATTATATTTAAGAATTCCTAATGGCTGCAATCATAGAGATTTCCACATTGACATTTCTAGGTAATCCTAATACTGCAACTGTTTCTCTAGCTGGATATTCGCCATCAAAATATTTTTGATATATCTCATTTACTTGTACAAAATGTGCCATGTCTGACAAAAAAATACTTGTTTTCACTACATCCGAAAAGTCGAGGCCCGCTTCTTTTAAAATGGCTTTTAAATTGGCCATTACTTGATAGGTTTCGATGGTAATATCGCCGGCTAGCAATTGTCCGTTTTCCGGATTTATGGCAATCTGTCCGGAAACAAATAACATGCCAGCTGCCTGCACAGCTTGATTATATGGGCCAATTGGTGCAGGTGCTTCGTTGGTATTCATTATTTTTTTCATATCACTAAGCTGAAAATTTCTTGATAATATAAATTAATAAACCAATGATAAACATCAGTATGCTTAATTTATTGATAAAATGCATCGCCTTTAAATTGAAATTATTTGGACGAGTGTCATCTTTTTTCCTGAAAAAATATCCTAAAAATTGATTCATATGTTTATCTAAATTTTGTTAAATCTTTGCCAATGTCTGTTCTAAAATATTTGCCTTCGAATTGAATTTGATTTGCTAAAGCATTTGCATTCGCTAATGCAACTTCGGGATTTAAGTCTAGTGCCGTTACTGCAATTACCCTTCCGCCATTTGTTACAATTTTATCATTCGCAAATTGAGTGCCCGCATGAAAAATAAATGCATCTTCCATGGGTTCGAGGCTCGAAATTTCTTGGCCTTTTTCATAATCACCCGGATAACCACCTGCCACCAACATCACTGTAGCTGCGTGTCTTGGGTCTATTTGTAATTTTATGGTATCTAATCTCTCCTCTGCAACAGCATTCATTATTGATAAGAAATCATTTTGAATTCTTGCAATAACACTTTCCGTTTCTGGATCACCCATTCTTACATTATATTCAATTACCATTGGTTCACCCTTTACATTCATCAAACCAACAAATAAAAATCCTTTATAATCTATGTCTTCTTTTGCTAGTCCTTCTACGCTTGGAATAACAATGTTGTCTTCCACTTTTTGCATAAAAGTTTCGTCAGCAAATGGAACTGGAGAAATAGAACCCATGCCTCCTGTATTTAAACCTGTATCTCCTTCTCCAATTCTTTTATAATCTTTGGCAGAGGGCAAGATCACATAAGAATGTCCGTCGGTTAATATAAAAACGGAAAGTTCAATGCCGTCTAAAAATTCTTCCACCACTACCTTTTGACTTGCTGCTCCAAATTTAGCATCGGCAAGCATCGCAGTTAATTCCAATTTGGCTTCGGCCACCGAATTGCAAATTAATACACCTTTCCCAGCTGCCAAACCATCGGCTTTTAAGACAATTGGCAAAGAGTGATTTTCTAAATAAGCGATTCCTTTGGGTAATTCTTCTTTGGTAAATGTTTCGTAAGCGGCAGTTGGAATTTGGTGACGCTGCATAAATCTTTTAGAAAAGTCTTTACTTCCTTCTAATTGTGCCCCTTCTTTTGATGGTCCAATTACTGGAATATGAAGTAAATCTTCGTCATCAGAAAAGAAATCTACAATGCCGTTTACTAATGGGTCTTCTGGTCCAACCAATACTAAATTTATATCTTCTGCTATACAAAGTGTTTTAATCGCCGCAAAGTCGTTCATCGCAATATTGACATTGGTACCAAAAGCAACGGTACCTGCATTTCCAGGTGCAATCAATAACTTTTCACAATCTTTACTTTGGGCCAATTTCATTGCAAATGCCGATTCTCTACCACCAGAGCCTAATAATAAAATATTCATGCTTTATTTTTTTGTAAAAATAGAAAATTAAAGCGTTTTTTTTAGCAGAAATTAATCCCTTTTTCTATCAAAAAATGCCTAATATGTAGTATTTTTGGCATTCATATGCCAAACTGTCTATTATTTGTGAATGGCAACGTTTTTGGTAAAAGAACAAAGAATCTTAAAATAAATTTATGTCAAATATCATCAACTCTTTTGTATCAAAAATTTTCGGAAGTAAATCGGGAAGAGATATTAAAGAAATCACCCCTCTTTTAGATCAAGCAAAAATAGCATTTGAACAAATTCAAACAATCAACAATGATGAATTGAGGAATTATACTACTGGATTTAGAACGCAAATTCAAAATCATATCACGAGTATCTCTTCAGAAATTGCTGCTATAAAAATGCGGATAGAAAGCGAAACAGAAATGGAGATGTCTGAAAAGGTTTCGTTATATGATAGCATTGATGTTTTAGAAAAAGAAGAAAATAAATTAATAGAAGAAGTTTTATTAGCAATTCTACCTACCGCTTTTGCAGTTGTTAAAGAAACTGCTCGCAGATTTTCTACAAATAAATTCATTGAAGTAACTGCAACTGCAATGGATAAAGATTTAGCAGCAGCAAAAGGAAGTGTAGAAATAATTGGAGATAAAGCTAAACACCACAGCACTTGGATAGCAGCCGGCAACCCAATGACATGGGACATGGTGCATTATGATGTGCAAATTATTGGTGGTATTGTTTTACATCAAGGAAAAATTTCTGAAATGGGAACGGGAGAAGGAAAAACTTTAGTAGCCACTTTACCAGCCTATTTAAATGCATTAGCAGGTAAAGGTGTTCATATTGTAACCGTGAATGATTATTTGGCAAGACGTGACAGTGAATGGATGGGACCAATTTATGAGTTCCATGGCATTAGCGTAGATTGCATCGATAAACACCAACCCAATTCGGAAGAAAGAAGAAAGGCATACCAAGCAGATATTACATTTGGTACCAATAACGAATTTGGCTTCGACTACTTAAGAGATAACATGGCGAGATCGCCAGAAGAATTAGTGCAAAGAAAATTACACTTTGCCATGGTAGACGAGGTTGACTCTGTATTAATTGATGATGCAAGAACGCCCTTAATTATTTCGGGGCCAATTCCAAGAGGTAACGAACACGAATTTTACGATTTGAAACCTAGAATTGAAAGGTTGGTAAACGCACAGAAAAGCTATATCAATACCGCCATTCAAGAAGCAAAAAAATTAATTGCAGAAAACAAAACGGAGCAAGGCGGATTGGCATTGTTAAGATGTTATAGAGGTTTACCAAAAGGTAAAGCACTCATTAAGTTTTTAAGTGAAACGGGGAACAAACAGATTCTCACCAAAACGGAAAACTTTTACATGCAAGATCAACAAAAAGAAATGGTAAAAGTGGATGCCGAATTATTCTTTGTGATTGATGAAAAAAATAATTCGATTGAGTTAACAGAAAAAGGAATTGAATTAATTACAGCTAGCGGAGAAGATACCAGTTTCTTTATTTTGCCAGATGTTGGCAGCGAGTTAGCAGAATTAGAAAAATCCACTTTAAACGATACCGAAAAAATTACACGAAAAGATGAATTGATGCGCGACTTCTCTATCAAATCGGAGCGTATTCATTCTGTTAATCAATTATTAAAAGCCTATACCCTTTTCGAAAAAGATATTGAATATATAATTGATGGTGGAAAAATTAAAATTGTAGATGAGCAAACAGGCCGTATCATGGAAGGTCGCCGTTACTCAGACGGACTTCACCAAGCCATTGAAGCAAAAGAAAACGTAAAAGTAGAAGATGCCACTCAAACGTTTGCGACCATTACCCTTCAGAATTATTTTAGAATGTACCACAAACTTTGTGGTATGACCGGAACCGCCACAACAGAATCTGGTGAGTTTTGGGAAATTTATAAATTAGATGTAATTGAAATTCCTACCAATAGAAATATTGCTAGAAAAGATAGCGAAGACAAAGTTTATAAAACCAAGAGAGAAAAATACAATGCCGTTGTAGAAGAAATTGTTTCTTTAACTGCAAACTTAAGACCCGTGCTAGTAGGTACAACATCTGTTGAAATTTCTGAACTATTAAGTAGAATGTTAAAATTACGCGGCATCAAACACAATGTGTTGAATGCAAAATTACATCAACGCGAAGCAGACATTGTTGCAGAAGCAGGTTTAGCCGGAACCGTAACCATTGCCACTAACATGGCCGGCAGGGGAACAGATATAAAATTAGGCCCAGGTGTAAAAGACGCTGGAGGTTTAGCTATTATTGGTACCGAAAGACACGAATCTAGACGTGTTGACAGGCAATTAAGAGGTAGAGCTGGAAGACAAGGCGATCCTGGAACTACGCAATTCTTTGTTTCTCTAGAAGATGATTTGATGCGCATGTTTGGCTCACAAAGAATTGCTTCTTTAATGGATAGAATGGGATTAGAAGAAGGAGAAGTGATTCAACATTCCATGATTACAAAATCTATTGAGCGCGCACAAATGAAAGTAGAAGAAAATAACTTCGGCATTCGTAAGCGTTTATTAGAATACGATGATGTAATGAATTCGCAAAGAACAGTAATTTACAAGAAAAGATTAAATGCCTTGTTTGGCGAAAGACTAGATGTAGATTTAGACGATATGATTGTTGATTTGTGTGAAGAGTTAACCATACAATATCAAGACGAAAGAAATTTCGAAGGATTTAGATTAGAAATTATTCGATTGTTTTCTGCAGATATTAATATCAATGAAAATGATTTCTTAAACAAGAAATCAAATGAAATTGCAGATGATTTATATCAAGAGCTAACTTCTTTCTACAAACGCAAATCAAATAGATTAGCAGAAAGCACCATGCCGGTGTTAAAAGATATTTACGAAAGCAAAGGTCAAACGATTGAAAATATCGTGGTTCCTTTTTCAGATGGTTCGAAACAAATTCAAATTACCAGTAATTTGAAAAAAGCATTTGATACAAAAGGAAAAGAACTAGTCAAAGATTTCGAAAGATCAATATCGCTCGCATTAATCGACGAAGCTTGGAAAGAGCATTTACGCGAAATGGATGAATTAAAACAATCTGTTCAAAACGCGGTGTACGAACAAAAAGACCCTTTACTAATTTATAAGTTTGAATCTTTTGAATTATTCAAACAAATGATTTCTGTAGTGAATAAAGACGTGATGAGTTTTATTTATCGTGGAAGTATTCCATCACAAACAAATGCAGAAGAAGTAAAAGAAGCTAGGGCGCCATTAAAATCAGACTTAAGTAAATTAAAACTAAGTAAACCAAACTATACTGCTAGCAATACTGCTGGAGCTGATCTTCAAGCTGAGGCACCAAAAGCGCAACCAGTTAGAGTTGATCAAAAAATAGGAAGAAATGATCCTTGCCCTTGTGGTAGTGGTAAAAAATATAAAAGCTGCCATGGTATAAATGCACAATAATGAAATTAGCTTATTTAATTTTCTTTCTTTTATTTTCTAAGGGCGTTTTTGCACAACATGGCCTCGTAAAAATAAATATGAATCCGAAAGTGGAAGAAATATTAAATAAAAAAACAGCACTAGATAAAGAAAAGCCAGTTATAGCCGGTTATCGATTACAATTATATTTTGGTGGTAATAGAAACGAAGCCGCCGAAATTAAAGCAAGATTTACCAGTCTTTATGGAGATTACAGCGCTTACTTGATTTATCAACAGCCTTATTTTAAATTAAGAGTGGGTGACTTTAGAAACCGAATTACAGCTGGTAATTTTCAAAAAATAATTCTTAAAGATTTTCCTGCAGTATTTATTGTGAAAGATGATATTGCATTTCCTAAATAAACTGAATTAATATTTATTGCTTATGCTTATTTCAAAAATTAAAAAATTAACGGCCGATTACTTATCAGAAACGATAAAGTATCGGGAACATATTCATGCAAACCCTGAATTGTCTTTTGAAGAGTTCGAAACCTCCAAGTTTATTCAAAGCCAATTAACAAATTGGGGGATTCCATTTCAAATAATGGGAATCACCGGAGTAATAGTATTATTAACTGGCGAAAAAGCAACATCGGAAAAAGTGATTGCTTTAAGAGCAGATATTGATGCATTGCCCATTCAAGAAATCAGTGATAAGCCATATAAATCTACCGTTTCGGGTGTAATGCACGCCTGCGGACATGATGTGCATACGGCTTCGTTACTTACCTGTATTAAAATTTTGAACGAATGCAAAGCAGATTTTGCAGGTAGTATAAAATTTATATTTCAACCTGCCGAAGAAAAACTACCTGGCGGTGCAAGTGTGTTGATTAAAGAAGGAGTATTAAAAAATCCAGTGCCACATCATATTTTAGGACAACATGTAATGCCCTTGATTGAAGTAGGAAAAGTTGGATTCAGAAATGGAAAATACATGGCTTCTACCGATGAACTTTATTTTACCGTAAAAGGTAAAGGAGGACATGGAGCAATGCCGCATTTAAATATAGATCCTGTGCTTATTGCTGCGCAAATTATTATTGCCTTACAACAAGTTGTGAGTAGAGTTGCAGATCCTAAAACTCCGTCTGTGTTATCGATTGGTAAAGTCATTGCAAACGGCGCAACCAATATAATACCAAACGAAGTAAAAATGGAAGGTACTTTTAGAACGCTAGATGAAAATTGGCGCGCAGCTGCGAAAATAAAAATCCAAGAAATTGCACAAGGCATTGCGCAAAGCATGGGCGGAACCTGTGATATAGAAATAAAAAATGGTTATCCATTTTTAGTAAATGAAGAAAACACGACCAATATTACCCGACTTGCTGCGGAAGAATATTTAGGAAAAGAACAAGTAGTAGCATTAGATATTTGGATGGCGGCAGAAGATTTTGCTTATTATTCTCAAGAAGTACCCGCTTGCTTTTATAGGTTAGGCACAAGAAATGAATTAAAAGGAATTACGGCATCTGTACACACACCAAATTTTGATATCGACGAAAGTGCATTAAACATTGGGCCCGGACTGATGGCCTATGCTGCAATCAAACTTTTAGAATCATAAAAAAAGGCGCTTTATTTAAGCGCCTTTTTTTAAATATTATTTGATTGAAGCAGCATTCGCATGGGCTCTTCTAAAAATTGTTTCAGTGTTTGTAAAAATGCTGCACCAGTTGCACCATCTACCGCTCTATGGTCGCAAGACAAAGTTACCTTCATTACATTTCCTGGAACAACTTGTCCATTCTTTATAACAGGTTGTTCTTGAATGCCACCAACTGCTAAAATACAAGCATCGGGAGTATTAATGATGGCGGTAAAATCATCGATACCAAACATGCCTAAATTAGAAATAGTAAATGTAGAGCCTTCCCAATCTGCAGGTTGTAATTTTTTATCTTTTGCTTTTTGAACAAAAGTTTTTACTTCTGTTGAAATTTGAGACAATGCTTTACCATCTGCAAATCTTACTACTGGAACCAATAAACCGTCTTCAACTGCAACAGCAACGCCTATGTTAACGTGTTCGTTATATCTAATTTTATCACCCAGCCAAGATGAATTTACTTTTGGATGTTGTTTTAATGATAATGCAACTGCTTTTAAAACTAAGTCGTTGAAAGAAATTTTTACAGGAGCAACATCATTGATAATTTTTCTTGCTTCCATTGCACTACTCATTTCGATATTCATTTTTAAATAAAAATGAGGCGCTGTAAATAAACTTTCAGAAAGTCTTTTTGCAATGGTTTTTCGCATTTGCGAAACAGGTACTTCTGTATATTTTTCTACACTAACAAATGCTGGCATACTTGTTACACCTTTAAAGTTTTCGACATCTTTTTTTGTGATGCGTCCATTTTCGGCAGACCCTGAAATTTGATTTAAATTAATTCCTTTTTCTTGTGCAATTTTTTTAGCAAGTGGCGAAGCTTTTACACGCGCATCTGAAGATGTGCTGATCACCGTTGGTGCTGCAGCTACGGGAGCTACAGGACTTGCTTCAACAATTGCTGCAGGCGCTGCTGCTGCTACCGGTGCAGCTGTTACAGCTGCAGGGCTTTCGGTAAGTAAAGATTTAAAATCCTCTCCTTCTTTACCTAGTACAGCAATGATTGCATCAACAGGTACTGCTTTTCCTTCTTCTACTCCGATATATAAAATAGTACCTTCTTGAAAAGATTCGAAATCCATTGTGGCTTTATCTGTTTCCACTTCTGCAACCAAATCTCCAGATTTTACTTTATCTCCAACTTTTTTATGCCATTTAGTTAATACCCCTTCCGTCATGGTATCACTCATTTTAGGCATTCTTACTACTTCAGCCATATGCTTATTTTTTTTGTATGGTAATTA
Organism: Sphingobacteriales bacterium; assembly: GCA_947505035.1. Classification (GTDB taxonomy): domain Bacteria; phylum Bacteroidota; class Bacteroidia; order Sphingobacteriales; family Sphingobacteriaceae; genus CAIKLP01. The sequence goes on along the minus strand of CANNIS010000002.1, from coordinate 34,056 downwards.
TTAATGATAATAATTTAGTCACGAATGTATGGGTAATCATTTTGAACGTATACGTCGGTATATAATTCTGCTGCAGTTGGATAAGGCGACTCTTCTGCAAAAGTTACCGATTCTTCTACAATTGCTTTTATCTTTTCGTCCATGCTATCAAACCATTTTTGATCTGCATATTTTTTAGCAACTATAGTTGCATGTATTTGTTCTAATGGATCTTTCGATTTGTATTCTTCTACTTCTTCTTTGCTACGGTATTTAGCTGGGTCAGACATAGAATGTCCTTTAAAACGATAAGTTCTAATGTCTAAGAATGTAGGGCCATCTCCTTTACGAGCGCGGTCTACCGCTATATCCATTGCTTCATGAACTGCTTCGCAACTCATACCATCTACTGGTGCCGAAGGCATATCAAAACCTAAACCAATTTTATAAATATCCGATAAATTAGTGGTACGCTCTACAGAAGTTCCCATTGCATAACCGTTGTTTTCACAAACAAAAATTACCGGCAACTTCCACAACATGGCCATATTAAATGTTTCGTTTAATGCACCTTGACGAACAGCGCCGTCTCCCATATAACAAACACAAACATTATCTGTGCCTTTATACTTTTCTGCAAATGCAATACCCGCACCTAATGGCATTTGACCACCTACAATTCCATGGCCACCATAAAAATTATGTTCCTTAGAAAACATATGCATCGAACCACCTTTACCTTTAGAACAACCTGTTATTTTTCCGAAAAGTTCTGCCATTACTGCATTAGCCGTAATTCCTTTGGCAACAGCGTGTGCATGATCTCTGTATGCGGTAATCATGCCGTCTTCTTTGCGCAACACAGACATTGCTCCTGCTACTACTGCTTCTTGTCCAATATATAAATGGCAAAATCCTCTGATTTTTTGTTGACCATATAATTGACCCGCTCTTTCTTCAAACTTGCGCATCAATAACATGGATTCGTACCACGCTAAATAAGTATCTTTTGTAATTTTAGTTGCCATATTTCTTATCAATTCAAAATAGAACACAAATCTATCAATAAAATTGAAAAAGCGTATAAATAGCCATTTATTTATAGAGAAATTTGGCCCATTTGAAGCACAATAGCAATCTTTTGCGCCATACTTAATGTACTAGTTACACTATCGATATTTTTAAAGCCTATTTTATTAAAAATGTTGCTTTTGGAAGCCTTAAGGCAATAAAAAGGCTGTTTTATTTGGAATGCGTATTTTTGGACCCAATGAAGTACTTCCTAACCCTTATTTTGGTATTATCCCTTTGCTTTTCGGTTCAAGCCAGAAAAAAGCAAAGACCTCATCGAAAAAAAGCGGTTAAACGCAGCTATAGCATTCCTCGAAAAATAGAAAAGGACCAAGATGTTTTAGATCCAGACACTTTGCGCTTTTTATATCATTCCCAAAAAACCGGCATCGACCTAGATACCACTAGCAATTTAAATCTGTATTATTTAATGTACAATTGGGTTGGAACGCCCTATCAATTTGGTGGTAGCACTAAAAATGGAATCGATTGTTCGGGCTTTACCAAAATGCTAGTGGAAGAAATTTATAAGATCAATTTAACGCGAGATTCTAGAAGCATGTACAAGCAATGTAATCCTGTGGCAAAGTCTGCATTAAAAGAAGGCGATTTAGTTTTTTTTAATATTGCAAGAGGTCAAATTTCTCACGTTGGTGTTTACCTAGGAAATAATAAATTTATTCACTCTTCTACTCAAAAAGGAGTAATCATGAGTGATCTAAGAGAAGGGTATTATAAAAGATATTTTTATAAAGGCGGAAGATTAATCCCCATCGAAAAAAAATAAAAAGGCTACCAAATGATTGATAGCCTTTTTTTGTTTTAAGGGAATCTTCTTATTTTATATTAAATGAATAAATATATCGACTGCCAGGACTCTGTGGATAGAAGCCTTCTACGGTTAACATATTGTTTTCTGAACCATTAATGATATTGTCAACATCGGCAACGGCATCTACCGATTTACTATTTAATCTGGTAATGATAAAACCTTGACGAATGCCACTTGCTGCAAATTTTCCTGCTTTAATACTTTGAATTTTAATACCATTATTGATTTTAAAATTCTTTTTTTCTGCAGCAGAAAGTTCTGCAAAATCTGCACCTAAAGCAGTTTCCGAATTAATTTGCTCTTTTTTATTTGCAGCCGTTGTATTGTCTGCGCCTCTTAAAATTACTGCAATCGTTTTTTTCTTTTCGCCACGAAACAACTCAATATTTATTTTATCTCCTGGTCTATGTCTGCCTACTTGTTCTGTTAATTCACTAGTGGTATTCACCGCAACATCGGCCACCGAAATAATCACGTCTCCTTCTTTAATACCGGCAGCTTCAGCTGCACTTTCGATATTTACTTTGGCAACATATATTCCACTAGTAGAACTCAATCCTTTTTCTTTCGCTACTTCAGAATTTATTTCGGTAATCTGTACGCCTAAGAATGCGCGTTGTACTTTTCCGAATTCTAATAAATCGTCCATTACTTTTTTCACTAAATTAACCGGAACCGCAAATGCATAACCAGCATAGGTACCCGTTTGAGACGCAATAGCTGTATTAATCCCAATTAATTCACCATTAGTATTAACAAGCGCACCACCACTGTTTCCAGGGTTTACAGCCGCATCTGTTTGAATAAATGATTCAATAGGAAATGCAGATGTGCTGCCATTTTCTCCAATAATATTAATGTTTCTTCCTTTAGCAGATACAATACCTGCCGTTACGGTAGAAGTTAAATTGAATGGATTGCCAACTGCTAAAACCCATTCACCAATTTTTACATTATCAGAATTTCCATAGGTAACAAATTGTAAATTGGTAGCCTCAATTTTAATCAGTGCTAAATCGGTATTAGGATCTACCCCAATTATTTTGCCTTTATAAGACCTGCGATCATTTAATACCACTTCAATTTTATCTGCTCCTTTTACCACATGGTTATTGGTAACAATATAACCATCTGAAGAAATAATTACACCAGAACCAGAGCCAACGGCAGGTCCTCTTTGACCAAAATTAAAACCACCATAACCCTCTCCGAAAAAATCGCGAAATGGATCAAAATAATTCGCATCAGACTGTTGCTCTTGTGTAACTTTAATATGAACAACTGCAGGCACTGTTTTAGCCGCCGCAATCGTAAAATCTGTATTGCCATCTGCTGCAGAAACAAAGCTTGGCAAGCTAGCAAATTGTGCTTTTTGCTGCACTTCCGTACTATAGGATTTATTTTCGCTAAATATGTTATTAGCGCCCAAAGCCACTAAACCCCCTAAAAAGGCTGCCGATAATAAATAAATTACTTTTGTCTTCATTTTAAATTTAATTTAGAATGTTTGATTTATGCTTACAAAATCAATGCCATTTGAACGTCAATATTATTCAATAAATTGCAGTAGTTTTGTAAAAACTATTTTACAAAGCGCTGTTTAATTAAAATGAAATACATTTTTTATAAATACCAAGGCACTGGAAACGACTTTATCATTTTTGATAATCGCCAACACGAGCTTGATTTTTTAACAAAAAATCAAATTAAAAGCTTGTGCGACAGGAAGTTTGGTATTGGTGCCGATGGCTTAATGTTATTAGAAAACCATCCTGATTTTGATTTTAAAATGGTTTATTATAATGCAGATGGAGGCGAAAGCAGCATGTGTGGAAATGGCGGGAGGTGTTTGGTTAATTTTGCAAAATTCTTACATATTATAGATACCGAAACTAATTTTTGGGCAGTTGATGGCGCACACTATGCCAAAATTTCAGAAAATTTGGTCTCCTTAAAAATGATTGATGTTGCTGATATTAATAGTTTAACAAATGCCCTAACTTTAAATTCTGGCTCTCCTCATTACATTCGGTTTGTAAATGAAATTAAAAATTTTCCTGTTTTTGCAGAAGGTAAAAAAATAAGAAATTCGGAGGCGTTTATTAAAGCTGGCATCAATGTTAATTTTGTAGAAAAGTTAACCGACAATCTATTTGTAAGAACTTACGAGCGTGGTGTAGAAGATGAAACTTTATCTTGTGGAACCGGAGTAACTGCTGCTGCAATTGCTTACGCCTATGCAAACAATTTAAACAACGAACAATCTATTTCGGTGGAAACATTAGGTGGAAAATTAGCAGTCTCTTTTAATTATGTAGCTAATAAATTTACAGAGGTATACCTTAAAGGACCTGCTGTACTAGTTTATAGCGGAAGCGTAGAAATATAATCGTTTAAATATTTTTTTGCTAGCGTAATTCTATTGTCAAAATCTCCTTCAATAATAAAATAATTTTCCTTTCTAGATTCTAGTTCATTTTGGAATACTTTAAAAAAGTAAGGCCTTTGGTTGGGGAAATTTCTAAGTGGATCTTCTTCCCAAGGAATATCATCTTTCATTAAAAAATAAAGATCGTATTTTCTAGTATCACAAGTTTGCTTGACAATTTCAGGAGCAGTTCCAAAAACATGTTCGCACCAAACTTTCACATTTAAAATAGTTGTATCGGCAATCAAGATGGCAGGAGAATTACCCAGCGCCATTAAATCTTCGATGCATTTTTTTTCTGCTTTTAATTGCCCATAAAAAATAGCCAATTCATCTGCTAGGGTACAATCAGTATTTAATTGCTCGCAGTATTCGCGGGCAAACTCTTTTACCCAAAGGGTGTTAAAAGAATGCGCTAAAGCGGCCGCCAGCGTAGACTTTCCGGTCGATTCTGGTCCAACAATCGCGATTTTAATTAATTGATGGCTAATTGTTTTTTCCATGTCATCCAACCTTTAAATGCTAAAACAAAAAACAAACCATATAAAAATGCCGTTAAATAGGCTGCTTTATAAATATACATCGCAATATATATTGCATTCGTAAAAATCCAAATAGGCCAATTATCAATATATTTTTTGATAGCTAATATTGTTGCGATTAAACTCAATGCAAAACAAAAACTATCGAGGTATGGAACACTTGCAAGGGTATATAATTCAAGCGTTTTACCCATTATCCATGTTAAAAAAATAACAAAAAATCCAATTGCCAATCGATTACGATTATTTAAATATTTTAATTTGTTTTCGATGGGCGTTTTGGTTTGATTCCATTGATAATAACCAAAAATACTGACGAGTATAAAAAAATATTGCAAAATGGCGTCTGCAATTAATTGTATTTGAAAAAAATAAATAGAATACAATAAGGCGCTTAATGCATTCCAAAACCAACACCATTTATTTTTTTGAATGGTTAACCAAACGGCTAAAATGGATGTAATAAAGCTGGTTATTTCTAAATAGCTCATCATGTGTTTGGTGGATTTATTTTTTTGATTGTTTGAAGTTCAAAAGTAGGAAAATAATTAAGGGAAAGTTTTGAAATAAATATTGGAATTTTTATTCGATATTTTTCGAAATATGCGCCGAATAATATACCTTTGTCCAATTTAAATATATCCCTCCATGCCTAAAAATAACGATATACGCTCTGTATTAATCATTGGTTCCGGTCCTATTATTATTGGTCAAGCTTGTGAATTCGACTATTCTGGTTCTCAAGCCTCTTTATCTTTAAAAGAAGAAGGAATTGAAGTGTCGATTATCAATAGTAATCCCGCTACCATTATGACCGATAAAGTGATTGCAGATCATATATATTTATTACCATTGAATTGCGATTCTATTGAACAAATATTAAAAGAACGTAAAATTGATGCCGTTTTACCAACCATGGGCGGACAAACTGCTTTAAACTTATGTATAGAAGCAGCCGAAAGAGGAATTTGGGAAAAATATGGGGTAAAGATTATTGGGGTAGCACTTGATGCGATTGAAAAAACAGAGAATAGAGAAGCCTTTCGCCAATTAATGGTTGATATTGGCATTGGTGTAGCTAAATCTAGAATTGCCAATTCATTTTTAGAAGGAAAAGAAGCAGCACAAGAAATAGGATATCCTTTGGTTATTAGACCATCATATACTTTAGGTGGTTATGGCGGAGGTTTTGTGCATACCAAAGAAGGAATAGACGCCGCATTAAATCATGGTTTGCAAGCTTCTCCTACACACGAAGTATTAGTAGAGCAAGCCGTATTAGGTTGGAAAGAATATGAATTAGAATTATTAAGAGACAATAATAATAACATCATTATTATATGCTCTATAGAAAACTTTGACCCGATGGGTATTCATACTGGCGATTCTATAACCGTTGCGCCAGCCATGACCCTTTCGGATAAATGTTACCAAGACATGCGTAACCAAGCCATTAGAATGATGCGCGCGATTGGTGATTTTGCAGGTGGATGTAACGTTCAGTTTTCTGTTGATCCAATTACCGAAGCAATTATCGCAATTGAAATTAACCCTAGGGTTTCTCGTTCTTCTGCATTGGCATCAAAAGCAACCGGTTACCCAATTGCAAAAATTGCAGCTAAACTCGCCATTGGATATAACTTAGACGAAATAGAAAATCAAATTACCAAAACTACTTCTGCTTATTTCGAACCTTCACTTGATTATGTGATTGTAAAAATTCCACGTTGGAATTTCGATAAATTTAAAGGTGCGAACAGAGAACTTGGTTTGCAAATGAAATCGGTTGGTGAAGTAATGGGCATTGGCAGAAGTTTCAACGAAGCCTTACAAAAGGCTTGTCAATCTTTAGAGATTAACAGAAGCGGATTAGGCGCAGATGGTAAACAAAGCAGAAACTTAGAAGAAATTATGCACTCTTTAGAACATCCTAGTTGGGATCGTTTGTTTCATGTAAGAGATGCCATTAGTTTAGGAGTGCCTATAACTTCTATTCAAAAAGCAACTAAAATTGACCGTTGGTTTTTAATGCAAATTAACGAATTGGTAAATATTGAATTAGAAATTAAACGCTATTCATTAGCAAATATTCCAGAAGCTGTTTTATTTAATGCCAAACAAAAAGGATATTCTGATATTCAAATCGCTTATATATTAGGTGTAACCGAAGACGAAGTATACGATAAGCGAAAATCATTAAACATGCACCGTGTGTACAAAATGGTTGATACTTGTGCAGCAGAATTTCCGGCACAAACACCTTATTATTATTCTACTTTCGAAGGAGAAAACGAATCAACTGTTTCTGACAAGAAAAAAATTATTGTACTTGGATCTGGGCCAAACAGAATTGGTCAAGGTATTGAATTCGACTATTCATGTGTACATGGATTAATGGCTGCCAAAGAATGTGGTTACGAATCAATCATGATCAACTGTAACCCAGAAACAGTTTCTACCGATTTTAACATGGCAGATAAATTATATTTTGAACCCGTTTTTTGGGAACATGTTAGAGAAATTATTGAGTTAGAAAACCCAATTGGCGTAGTGGTACAGTTAGGCGGACAAACTGCTTTAAAAATGTCAGAGAAATTACATGCAGCTGGTATTAAAATCTTAGGTACTTCTTACGACAATATGGATATTGCAGAAGATCGTGGTCGTTTTTCAGATTTATTAAAAGAGATGGGTATTCCATATCCAAAATATGGTGTAGCAGAAAGTGCAGAGGAAGCGATAATGGTAGCCAAAGAAGTAGGATACCCAGTGTTAGTAAGACCTAGCTATGTATTGGGTGGACAAGGCATGAGCATTGTGATTAACGATGATGAATTAGAAAAAGCAGTAGTAAAACTGTTAAGAGATATTCCAGGAAATAGAATTTTAATTGACCATTTTTTAGATAGAGCAGAAGAAGCAGAAACGGATTCTATATCCGATGGTGACGATGTTCATATTGTTGGTATGATGGAACACATTGAACCTGCGGGAATTCACTCAGGCGATTCGAGTGCCGTTTTGCCACCATTTAATTTATCAAAAAATGTAATGGATAAAATGGAAGACTACAGTATTAAACTAGCCAAAGCATTAAATGTAATTGGTTTACTAAATATTCAGTTTGCGATTAAAAATGAAGAGGTGTTTGTGATTGAAGCAAACCCAAGAGCTTCTAGAACCGTACCTTTCATAGCCAAAGCATACGATGTGCCTTACATCAATTATGCAGCGAAAATAATGTATGGCGAAAATAAATTGAAAGATTTTACCATCGAAAGAAAATTAACTGGATACGCAATAAAAGAGCCCGTATTTTCTTTTCATAAATTCCCCGAAGTTAAAAAAGAATTAGGTCCAGAAATGAGATCAACCGGAGAAGCTATTCGATTTATAAAAGATTTAGAAGATCCTTACTTTAGACAATTGTACAAAGAGAAATCAATGTACTTATCTAAATAATTAAACTATCAATTGATAAATAGCTGGTAGACCTCGACCAATTTGGTCGTAGTCTAATCCATAACCAACCACAAATATTGGCTCAATTTCAAAACCAACATAATCTGGTTTGATAGTATGTACTAATGCTGCGGGTTTAAATAACAAACTAGCAATAGCAATGCTAGCAGGATTTTTTTGTTGAAAATGTTGCAACAAAAATTGCATAGTATTTCCGGTATCAATAATATCTTCGATTATAATAATATCTTTTGCTTCGAGTGAAAATGCGACATCTAATGCTAATTCACAGCTTCCTGTACTATTTACTCCTTCGTAAGAATTTACTTTTACACAAGCTAAACTTGCATCAATGGTTAATAAACGCATTAAATCTGCGGTAAAGAATAAAGCGCCAGATAAAACAGAAATTAAAACAGGCTTTCTGCCTTCATAATCGGCCGAAATTTGCTTCGCTAGTGTGGCTACTCTATTTTGTATGCTTTCTTCAGAAATAAATGCTTGGAAGTTTTTATCTTTAATTTTTATCATAGTATAAAATTAATTTAAAATTTTAAATAAATGGAATATCAATTACACAGTTTAAAAAATGGCATCAGGGTATTGCATAAAAAAAGCGATGCCAATGACATTAGCCATTGCTGTGTAGTGATCAATACAGGCGCAAGAGAAGAAGACCCAGACAAAGTTGGATTGGCTCATTTTTTAGAACACTTATTTTTTAAAGGCACCGCAAACAGAAATACAAACCAAATTTTAAATAGACTCGAAGTAGTTGGAGGCGATATCAATGCTTACACTACAAAAGAGCATACTTGTATACATGCTTCGTTTTTAAATCAGCACCTTGATAGAGCTACAGAGTTAATAAGTGATATATTATTTCATTCCACTTTTCCGGAAAAAGAAATTCATAAAGAAAGAGGCGTAATTTTAGATGAAATAGATTCTTATTTAGATTTACCAGAAGAAGCCATACAAGATGATTTTGAAGGATTGCTATTTAAAGGGCATGCATTAGGAAATAATATATTGGGGACGGCAGAAACCGTCAACAAAATAAATAAAAAAGATGTCATTCAATTTCTAAAAAATAATTACCATACCGATGAGATTATTTTTGCAGTAGATGGCGGTAGCGATTTTCAAAAAATAATTGCGATTGCAGAAAAATATTTTGGTAAGGTCAAAACTAATTTAAGGAATTTCAAAAGGCTAAAAGCCAAAAAAAATAAAGCTATACAAGTTGTAAAAAATAAATCAATCATTCAGTCTCATGCCATTATTGGAAGCCAATGTTATGGAAATATGCATCCAAAAAAAACTGCTATGTTATTATTAAACAACTATTTAGGAGGTCCTGGAATGAGTGCTAAATTAAATTTAGAAATCAGAGAAAAACAGGGTATTTGTTATACAATAGAATCTAATTACATTCCTTTTTCGGACACTGGCATATTCAGTATTTACATGGGTACCGACAAAGAAAAAATAGAACGCTGTCAAAAATTAGTAATGAAAGAATTAAAAAAGTTGACCGATAAAAAATTAGGTGCTATCAGTTTACATCAAGCAAAGCAAAAGTTTATTGGGCAAATATCGCTAGCAGAAGAAAATAGGTTATCAGTCATTATTTCTTTAGCAAAAAATATTATAGAAGAAGGAAAAGCAGATTCGCTGACAGAAATTTATAGAAAAATAAATTTAGTAAGTGCGCAAGATATACTTAGCGTTTCCAACGAAGTATTATCGCCTGCAAACCTAAGCTCACTCACCTTTTTACCCGAATCTTAATGGAATTTTTAGAACAAAATCTTGCAAATTATATTGTAGCGCACACCAGCGAATCGGCTAAATTATTACAAGAATTAGAAAGAGAAACTAATCTCAAAGTTTTAATGCCTCGCATGATTTCTGGCCACTTTCAGGGAAGGGTATTGAGTATGCTATCTAAAATGATTCAACCTAAAAATATTTTAGAGATAGGCACCTATACAGGTTATTCGGCCCTGTGTTTAGCAGAGGGCTTAACACCAGACGGACAGTTACTCACCATAGACATCAATGCAGAATTAAGCGATTTAGTTCAAAAATATTTTCAAAAATCGCCTTACAAAAACCAACTTAAATATATCAATGCAAATGCAATGGAATATTTAAAAAATATGGAAAGATTTTTTGATATTGTTTTTATAGATGCAGATAAAGAAAATTACCAGCAATATTATAATATGATTATTGATCATGTTAATCCAGGTGGATATATTATTGCAGACAATGTATTGTGGAGCGGAAAAGTGGTAGCAGAATTAAAAAAAATGGATAAAGACACCCAAGCTATTTTAAATTTTAATGCTTTTGTACAGGCAGACAATAGAGTTGAAAATGTTTTATTTCCCATTAGAGATGGCCTATTAATTGCAAGAAAAAAATAAATGAGAAAATATTTATTCCTTCTTATAGCCCTGTTTCCAGTAATTTCAGAGGCACAAAGCAAAGTTACAGCTGCAGAAAAATACATTACTAAATACCAACAACTAGCTATTACTGAAATGCAATTGACTGGCATTCCTGCAAGTATCACTTTAGCCCAAGCATTGCACGAATCGGCTAATGGTACTAGTCAATTAGCTATGAAAGCCAATAATCATTTTGGTGTAAGGTGTTCTAGTAATTGGAACGGAAAAAGATTTCATAGAAATGGGAATAAAAAAAATTATTGTTTTAGAAAATACAATACAGTAGCAGAAGCTTATCAAGATCGCAGTAGTTTCTTAAGCAAGAATAAAAAATATGCCTTTTTGTTTAAATACAATCAACAAGACTATGTTCATTGGGCTAAGGGCCTACAACACGCTGGATACGCTTCAAGCAAAACCTATGCTAAACAATTAATCAAGACGATTGAACGATATAATTTAGCGCAATACGACAAAATGGGAAAAAGCAAAAATGATAGCTTATAACTTATATAAGTTTTTTGCTTGAATAAAATCAAATACTTTTTTATCTAAAAAATATTGCATCGATTTTCCTTCTTTAATAGCACTACGTATAAAACTTGCCGCTATTTCCATCTTAGGTGTTGCCGTAAGATGCACATGAGGATGGGTGTGTAATATAGAGGTTGCACTGCCCGTGCGAGGATAAACATACAAATGATAATCTCTTAACAACAATTCATAGTTTTTCCATTTTGGTAAACTCAATAAATTATCTTCGCCCATAATTAAGGAGAATTGATGCGCTGTATATTTTTCTTTTAAATAAGTTAAGGTATCTATGGTATAAGATGGCTGTGGTAAATGAAGCTCTATATCTTTAACTTGTATCGCATCTTGATCTTCGAATGCCAATTTGCACATCTCTAAACGATCATAGGCATGAATCAATGAATCTGGGTCTTTTAAAGGGTTTTGAGGCGATACAATGATCCATATTTGATCTAATTCGGTAAACTCCAGCAAATACTGTGCAATAATTTGATGTCCGATATGGATTGGATTAAACGAACCAAAGAATAAACCAATATTCATAAACTAAATCTTTTTATTTAAAAAATCGCTTACTATTTTTTCTGCCTCAGCACAGGCAACACTTAAATCATTGTTTGGTAAAGTGATGTCAAAATCATTTGCAAACGTTAATTCAATTTTTGCTTTTGCTATTCGCTCTTCAATTTTTGCTGGCGAATCTGTTGCCCTATCACTTAATCTTTCTGCTAACACTTCAACCGATGGCGGCATTACAAAAATAGCCAAAGCATTTGCACCAAATTTCTTTTTTAATCTTAAGCCACCTTGAACATCTAAATCAAAAATCACCTGTTTATCTTCTGACCAAATTCTTTGTATTTCTTTAACAAGTGTGCCATAATAAGTGCCCGCATATACTTCTTCGAATTCTGCAAATTCATGCTTTGCCACTTTATGTAAAAACTCTTCCTTCGAAATAAAATAATAATCGTGGCCATTCACTTCTGTACCTCTAATAGGACGCGTAGTGGCCGAAATCGAAAAACTCAAATTTGGAAATTTAGCCAGCAAATGCCTCACGATAGTGGTTTTACCAGCGCCAGATGGTGCAGAGAATATAATTAATTTACCCGAATCCATTCCTTATAAAATATTTAATAATTGTTCTTTAATCTTTTCCAGTTCGTCTTTCATGCCAACTACAATCTTTTGAATGTTTGCATCATTTGCTTTCGAACCCATGGTATTTATTTCTCTTCCTATTTCTTGTGCTATAAATCCTAATTTTTTCCCATTTGATTCTGCTTCTTTCATAATAGAAAGAAAATAATCACAATGGCTTCTTAACCTTATTTTCTCTTCTGTGATATCATATTTTTCGGCATAAAAAATCAGCTCTTGCTCCAATCTATTTTGATCAATATTGATAGCACCTACGGTATCTTTTAATAACTGTTCTATTTTTTCTTTGATGGCAGGTACTCTAGCAACCTCTAATTTTTCTACTGCTAAAATGCTATCGTTTATTAATTGAACCCTAGCCGACATATCATTAGCCAATACATTTCCTTCATCAATTCTAAAAGTATTAAAAGCCGCCAATGCCTTTAAAAATGTAGCATTGATGACTTCCCATTCTTGCTCATTTACTTCGGCTTGCTTCGTATTCCATACTTCCGAAATTTTTAATGTTTCCTGAAAAATATTTACATTTTCCGCATTTAATGATTTGGCTAATTCACTTAATTGTCCATAATAAGTTTTAAACAATGGGATATTTAAAGTAGCATTTCCGGTAACTTCTTCGCTGGTATTTTCAATAACTAAAATTACAGAGGCTTTTCCTCTCTCAATTTGTTTACCACAAATTGTTCTCAATACATTTTCTTTATCATTATAAATCTTGGGTAATTTTACCAAGAGCTCTAAAAACTTGCTATTCAATGATCTTATTTCAACATTGATTTTTTTGTTTTCATACTCTGTGGTGGCTAAACCATAGCCAGTCATTGATTTAATCATTTTGATTTTTTTTATAAAGATAGAAAATTAAGTATTATCAAATTTTACTTTTCGCATCATTTGGAAGCCCAACCAAATAAACGCCGGTAAAAATCAATAACGAAAACAATACTTTAGGTAAGGTAAGGCTATCTTTCCCCATAGAAACAGCAATGATAGTAGCTAAAACGGGTTGCAAATAAATATAAGCACCCACTAAAGTAGCATTCGCATTTCTCAAAGCCCAAGCATTTAATACATAAGTGATAAAGGTTGCTCCTATAATTAAGAAAATAATAGCAGACCATATGCTGTTCGGAATCGCTTGCCATTGCACTTCTTTTAATTCAGTAAATCCAAATGGAATGACAAGTAAGCCTCCGAAAAAGAAAGTCCATTTTATTACGGTAAGCGGTGAATATTTATGAAGTAATGGTTTAGCAATAATTAAATAATAGGCATAAATAATTGCGTTGGTCATTACCATTAAATCGCCCCATAAAGTAGTAGAATTAAATGATAGCGACGGACCAAGTAATAATAATATAGCGCCAAAAACACCAAAACATAAACCAATTACTTTTAATTTAGTGACTTTCTCATTTAACAAAAAGAAAGAAAAGAAAGCCACAAACAGTGGCGTAGTTACCATTAAAATAGCAGCGTTAATTGGTGTGGTAATAGCTAAGCCCTTAAAAAACAAAAGCATGTTTGCGGCTACTCCAAACACCGCGCATTTTAACAACATTAAAAAATCTTTCTTACCGAAAATTGATTCTTTTACAAACAAAAAATGAGTGACCCATAATAAAGAAACAGCACCCCAAACCCTAATGGTTATAAGGCCCATCGGCTTAATATAATGTGGCATTACTTCTTTTGCAATAGAAAAAGTTGCTGCGTAAATTAAGGAAACAAGAAATAAGGAGCCGTGAACTTTAGTCGATTTTGTCATCATGCTGAAACTGGATGAGTTGATTATTCATCGCATTAAAAACTGCTTGTTTATAAGCCTCCACGTTGTCCATCGTATAGCTTTCTGGCGAAATAATATCTGCACAGATAACCTGTAAAACTCCCGGACTGAACATTAAAGGCTGTTTGCGAGGAAGCATTTTTTTTGCATTTAGTAATAACATGGGGGCAATGGGTGTTTGCGTTTCTATAGAAATTTTAAACGCGCCATCATAAAAATCTTTAAGCATTAATTCTGAAGTATTCATGGTACCTTCTGGAAATAAGAGTATAGACATACCCGCATTTAATTCTGCTTTCAAAGCGGTCACACTTGCCGCCCTACTTTCTTTATCTTTTCGATCTACCATGATGACCATTTTTTTGTAGATCCATCCAAATACCGGAAACTTGGCCATTTCTATTTTCCCCAATGGCTTGAAAATACTAGGTGTAGATAGGATTACAGCCGGCGCATCTAAATACGAACCATGGTTTCCAATATATATATAAGATTTATTTTTATCCCACTTAGGATTTTTATGGGTATTGATTTTAATAAAAATAAATGTCATCGTTATCCACGACCACAAGCGAATGCATGAAAATAATAATGGATAAGAAATTTTTGAGGGCAATAAACTGAAGAGTAAAAAAAATGGTAATAGTAAAAACATGACGGCAAAAAAAACAGACAGACTATAAAATAAATATATGGCGCCTGCTATTTTTCTCATATTAAATATTTAAATATTGACATGATTTTTCTGCTGCATTTTTTTCTGCATTTTTTTTGCTGTAATCTTGGCCTAATCCGGTATCAATACCATCTACCATAGCCCTTATGCTGAACAAGCGCGACTGTCCTAGCGATTTGTCTTCGATCACTTCGAATACTACTTCTTTACCTTCTTTTTGCGCCCACTCCAATAACCTACTTTTGTAGTTCGACTCTGTTTCTGCTAATTTGGAAATATCTACATGCGTATTTAAAATTCTATTGATAATAAATCTTTGTGTTACGCGATAGCCTTTGTCTAAATAAATTGCACCAATCATTGCTTCAAAAGCATCGCCAAAAAGCGAGGAGTTTTTATTCCCTTGATTGGTTATTTTTGCATCATAATTAATTAAATCTGCAATACCCATTTTTTTCGACAATTGATTTAGGTGCGCACGGTTAACAAGCTTTGAACGCATTTCTGTTAAAAAGCCCTCGTCTTTATATGGAAATTTTTTAAAAAGCACATCGGCTACAACCGAGCCCAATATAGCATCTCCTAAAAACTCTAATCGTTCGTTGCTATTTTTTATGCCTTTATTGTTGATGTCGTTGGCAACGGATTTATGTCTTAATGCCAATCGATAAAGCGCATGATTTCCCGGAATGAAGCCAAGAATGTTTCTTAATGCTTTAAGTTCTTTGCGATCAACAGATGTATATAATTTTAAAAACCCTATTGGCATATAAAATCAGATTGTGCCTTCCTAAAGGAACTAGACTTATTGAAAAAACTAAAAAAAATGATCGTTAAGAAATTAGTCAAACTTTTTTACAATTACAGAAGCATTATGTCCACCGAAACCAAAAGTGTTACTCAGTGCAGCGCGAACTTCTCTGTGTTGTGCTTTGTTAAAAGTCAGATTTAAACGAGGGTCAAATTGAGGGTCGTCTGTAAAATGATTGATTGTTGGAGGAACAATATTATTTTTAACAGATAAAATAGATGCGATTGTTTCGATGACACCTGCGGCTCCAAGTAAATGGCCAGTCATCGATTTTGTAGAACTAATGTTAACTTCAAATGCTCTATCTCCAAATAACCTGATAATTGCAGTAGCTTCACTGATATCTCCTAGCGGAGTTGATGTGCCGTGAACATTAATATAATCAATATCTTGCGGAGTCATGTTTGCGTCGCTCAATGCATTTTTCATAACATTTAAAGCGCCCAAGCCTTCTGGATGTGGAGCAGTAATATGATTTGCATCTGCAGACATTCCACCACCTGCAATTTCTGCATAAATAGTGGCGCCGCGATTAATGGCATGTTGGTATTCTTCTAATATTAATGCACCAGCACCTTCGCCAATAACAAATCCTTCTCTGTCGAGGTCAAACGGTCTGGATGCAGTTTCTGGAGAATCATTTCGGGTAGATAGCGCGTGCATGGCATTGAAACCACCAACCGACGCTTCGTTCACACCCGCTTCTGAACCACCAGCTACCATTAAATCGGCCATCCCTAATCTTATATAATTATAAGCATCGATGATCGCGTTAGTGGAAGATGCGCAAGCAGAAACGGTTGCAAAGTTTGGCCCCCTGAGGCCATATTTTATAGAGATATGCCCTGGAGCAATATCAATAATCATTTTGGGGATAAAAAATGGATTGAACCTTGGCGTACCATCTCCTTTGTTGAATTCTGTAATTTCGTCAATGAATGTTCTTAATCCACCAATACCTGAACCCCAGATCACTCCGGCTCTATCAGGATTTAAGGTAGTAAAATCAATCTTTGCATCTTTTACCGCTTCATCGACAGATGCCATGGCATACTGTACAAAAGGATCGAGCTTTCTAGCTTCTTTTCTATCCATGAAATCTTCCGGATTGAAATTTTTCAATTCACAAGCAAATTGTGTTTTGAATTTGGAAGCATCGAAACGAGTAATAGGACCGGCTCCACTAACTCCGGCGATCAAATTATTCCAGAATTCTGGAACAGTATTGCCGAGCGGAGTTAGTGCACCTAACCCTGTAACTACTACTCTTTTAAGTTCCATTAAGATTTACTTAACGTTTTTTTCTAAATAAGAAACTGCTTGACCAACTGTGCCGATAGTTTCCGCTTG
Source organism: Sphingobacteriales bacterium (assembly GCA_947505035.1). Taxonomy (GTDB): domain Bacteria; phylum Bacteroidota; class Bacteroidia; order Sphingobacteriales; family Sphingobacteriaceae; genus CAIKLP01. The sequence goes on along the minus strand of CANNIS010000002.1, from coordinate 16,953 downwards.
TTCGTCTGGAATAGCAACGTTAAATTCTTTTTCGAATTCCATAATTAACTCTACAGTGTCCAATGAATCGGCACCTAAGTCGTTTGTAAAACTTGCTTCTGGTGTAACTTCACTTTCATCAACACCTAATTTTTCTACAATAATTGCCTTTACTCTTGATGCAATATCTGACATAATTTTAATTTTTAAGGTTTTACTAATTTAGTGCAAAGAAAAAAATATTATAACAAATAATCAAACTTTTATTTTTTCCTTGATTTCAGGGCTATTTTGAGCGTTTATTTTGTCAATAGTATGGTTTTTTTATATTTTAGACAAATTAAAACGCAATAAGTTGAGCAAAAAAATCTTAAGAATAGAACCCGAGTACGACTTTGGCCTTATTGGCATTGCGGCTGCTTGTCGAGATTATCGACTTTGTTGGTTTATTAATAAGTATTTAGGCCTCCAATTTATTAGAGAAGAAAAAGATTTGCCCATTTTTAACGACCAAGGGGACCGTTTTGAAATCGCTTCTTTTAGGCATAAAATAGAAGCTTTAGAGGGCGATCTTTATATATTGCCCAATAATGCCACTAGCGGTTTTCTCGCGCCCGAAATTAAAGAAATAGACTTTTTTATGCTTTGCACCCCAGAAATGAACAAACAAGACGAAAAAGACTTTATAAAAGCTTTGAACCAAATAGATATTATTCAAACAGCCTATGCGATTGACCCTAATTCCTTAAAATCAAAAGATAACTTTTTAATATTCTAAGTGTACTTTTTACACTTTCAAATAAAAAAGTTAATTTTGAAAAATAATTAGCTGTACATTCAACCCATATTTGAATCCAATATCTCATGAAAAATTACCACAATAGAACAAAAATTGTTGCAACATTAGGCCCAGCTTCTTCTTCGAAAGAAGTTTTGTTGAAAATGATTAAAGCTGGAATGGATATCTGCAGAATTAATTTTTCTCATGGTAAACACGAAGATCTTTTAAAGTTAATTCAAACCATTCGAGAAATCAATAAAAAACATAAAACACACGTTGGAATTCTGGCCGATTTACAAGGCCCAAAAATTAGGGTTGGCGAAATGGAAAATAATGGCGTGCTGTTAAAGAAAAATCAGATTTTAACAATGACCACCAAAGCCTGTATAGGCAATGGGGAGAAGCTTTATATTTCTTACCAAGCATTCCCTAAAGATGTAAAAGCAGGCGAAACTATTTTATTAGATGATGGTAAATTACAATTCAAAGTAATTGAATCAAATAAAAGAGATGCGGTTAAAGTGAAGGTAATTTATGGTGGCATTTTATCTTCAAACAAAGGTGTGAATTTACCCGACACCAAAGTATCTATTCCAAGTTTAACTCCTAAAGATTTAAAAGATTTAGACTTTATATTAAAACATAATATTGAGTGGATCGGATTATCTTTTGTAAGAGAAACCAAAGACATTATAGAATTAAAAGAAATTATTAAAAAACGCGGAAGCACATCGAGGGTAATTGCTAAAATTGAAAAGCCCGAAGCCTTAATAAATATTGATGCGATTATTGCCGCAACAGATGGCGTGATGGTTGCCAGAGGTGATCTGGGGGTGGAATGCCCAATGGAAGATTTACCAATCATTCAAAAAATGATTGCTAAAAAATGTATGGAACAAGCTAAGCCAGTAATTATTGCTACCCAAATGATGGAAAGTATGATTACCAATGCCAGACCAACACGAGCAGAAGTAAACGATGTAGCCAACTCTGTATTAGATGGTGCCGATGCGGTTATGTTAAGCGGGGAAACATCTGTGGGAGCTTATCCTATAGAAGTAATTGCTGCAATGCAACAAATTATCAATAAAGTAGAAAGTACCAGTTACCCTTATGAGCAAATGCACAGCCCGGCAAAAAATTCACCGACTTTTTTATCAGACACGGTTTGCTATACTGCCTGTATTATTGCTCAACAAAACGATGCGGTAGGTATTGCATCCATGACGCATTCGGGTTATACTGCCTTTAAAATTTCTAGTCACCGACCCAAAGCCTTAACCCTTATTTTTACAACTAATCAATCGTTATTATGTACCCTCAGTTTAGTTTGGGGAGTAAGGGGTTATTTCTACGATAAATTTGTTAGTACCGATCAAACTATTTTAGATGTAAACGGCATACTGAAAAAAACCAAATTGGTTAAAAAAGGACAAGTAATTGTGAATACCGCCAGCACGCCAATTGGTCGAAGTGGACGGACCAATACGATTAAAGTAAGCGTTATCAAGTAGTTAGAAAAATCGCGAAATTAGACAGTTTTTACCGCAATTTTTATTCTTTTCCACAGACATTAGCCCTTAATAAACAGCTGTTTATATGAGTTTGTTTTATTAGGAGCTGTTTTATTAGATGCAATGTGGAAAACTCATTTTTGACAGCAGGTACTCTTAAAGTTAAATTTGTTCAAAAACCCCCAATATTTTTTTAATCAATTTTTTTAATTTTTTTACAAGATACCCCAATGAGCAAAAAAGAGACAACAGGAAAAGGAATGAAAATCGACAGATTTTTCACAAAAAAAGGCCTAACAGCTTACGATTTATTTACCTACGAAAAAAGAACATCCGTTATTAGAAATCCTGCAGGTGATGCAGTATTTGAAATGAATGATGTAGAAGTACCAAACACATGGTCACAAGTAGCAACGGATATTTTAGCTCAAAAATATTTCCGTAAAGCTGGCGTGCCTCAAGCAGATGGTTCTTTAGGGGGTGAAAGATCCATCAAACAAGTAGCACACCGTATGGCAAATTGCTGGATGGACTGGGGAAAACGTTACGGTTATTTTGCAACTAACGACGATGCGCAAGTTTTTTACGATGAAATAGTATACACAATTGTTGGACAATTAGCGGCACCAAACTCGCCACAATGGTTCAACACAGGCTTACATAGCTCTTACCAAATTACCGGTAAACCACAAGGACACTACTACGTAGATCCTAAAACAGAAAAATTAAGCAAATCTACTTCTGCTTACGAAAGACCGCAACCACATGCTTGTTTTATTTTATCAGTTGATGATGACTTGGTAAACGAAGGCGGTATTATGGACTTATGGGTTCGCGAAGCAAGAATTTTTAAATACGGATCGGGTGTAGGAACCAACTTCTCTAAAATTAGAGGCGAGAGCGAAAAATTATCTGGCGGAGGTCACTCTTCTGGATTAATTTCTTTCTTAAAAATTGGTGACCGCGCTGCGGGTGCGATTAAATCGGGTGGTACCACACGTCGTGCAGCTAAAATGGTTTGCTTAGACTTAGACCATCCAGAAATTGAAAGTTTTGTAAACTGGAAAGTAGAAGAAGAGAAAAAAGTTGCGGCATTAATTGCAGCTGGTTATTCTTCAGATTACGAAGGAGAAGCTTACCGTACAGTAGCTGGCCAAAACTCTAATAACTCTATTCGTATTCCAAATACTTTTTTCCATGCATTAAAAGAAGGAAAAAATTGGGATTTAATTGCGCGCACAACAGGTAAGCCAATTGGTTCAATTCCTTCAGAAAAATTATGGAACGATGTTGCATTTGCTGCTTGGGCTTGTGCAGATCCAGGAGTACAATACGATACCACTATTAACGAATGGCATACTTGCCCAGAAGGTGGTCGAATCAATGCGTCTAACCCATGTTCTGAATACATGTTCTTAGATAATACAGCTTGTAATTTAGCCTCTGTAAACCTTCGCCATTTCTTTAACGAAAAAACGTTAGAGTTTGACGTAAAAGGATTCGAACACATTTGCAGAATCTGGACCATGGTGTTAGAAATTTCTGTATTGATGGCGCAATTCCCATCGAAAGAAGTAGCACAATTATCTTACGACTACAGAACTTTAGGTTTAGGTTATGCTAACTTAGGTTCTATGTTAATGGTTGCTGGTATTCCTTACGATAGCGATAAAGGTCGTGCAATTGGTGGTGCAATTACCGCAATCATGACGGGTGTTGCTTACGCAACTTCAGCTGAAATGGCTAGAGAATTAGGCACTTTCAGCAAATACCAAGAAAATAAAAACCACATGATGCGCGTGATGCGTAATCACCGTTATGCAGCATACAATACAACTGATGCATACGAAGGTTTAGAAATTGCACCTATCGGAATTGATCCAAAATATTGCCCAGATTATTTATTATCTGCAGCATGTAATGCTTGGGACAAAGCAGTAGAATTAGGCGAGAAACATGGTTACCGCAATGCACAAACAACTGTAATTGCTCCAACAGGAACAATTGGTTTAGTAATGGATTGCGATACTACCGGTATCGAGCCAGATTTCGCTTTAGTGAAATTTAAAAAATTATCGGGTGGTGGTTATTTCAAAATTATCAACTTGGCGGTTCCAGCTGCTTTAAGAAACTTAGGTTACGACGAGCATCAAATTACAACCATTGTAAATTATGCAAAAGGTTATGCAACCATCAAAGGTGCACCGCACATTAACTTTGATTCATTAGCTGCCAAAGGATTTACGCAAGACGATTTAGAAAGAGTAGATAAAGGAATGGTTTCGGCATTCGAAATTAGTTTTGGATTTAATATTTGGGCATTAGGCGAAGATTGCATCAAGCGTTTAGGATTTAAACCAGAGCAATACAATTCTCCAAACTTTAATTTATTACAAGCCTTAGGATTTTCTAAAAATCAAATTGCAGAAGCAAACATTTTTGTTTGTGGAACCATGACGATTGAAGGTGCGCCATATTTAAAAGAAGAACACTATCCAATATTTGATTGCGCTAATCGTTGCGGATCAATTGGCGAAAGATACATTCATGCACATGGTCACATTAAAATGATGGCTGCAGCACAACCATTCTTATCCGGTGCGATTTCAAAAACGATCAACTTGCCAAACGAGGCATCTGTAGAAGAAATGAAAGATTGCTACCAATTAAGTTGGGAATTAGGCTTAAAAGCAAATGCACTTTACAGAGATGGTTGTAAATTATCTCAACCATTATCTACTAAAGCATCTTCAGACGATAAATTAGAAACGGTTGAAGAAGTGCTAGGCGAAGCTGCAAATGTTAGACTTAGCGATCTTACGCCAGAGCAAGTATTAGAAGCCGCAAGAGCAATCTTAGAGCGTTCTAAAGACACTTCGTTCAAACGCCAACTTTCTAGCGTAGTAGAGAAGAAAAGCATGCCAGGTAAACGCCAAGGCTTTACACAAAAAGCAGCCGTTGGTGGACAAACCATTTATGTACGTACCGGTGAATACGAAGATGGAACATTGGGAGAAATCTTTATCGATATGCACAAAGAAGGGGCAACCTTCCGTTCATTGATGAACTGTTTTGCAATCGCTATTTCGGTAGGTTTACAATACGGTGTGCCTTTAGAAGAGTTCGTTGATAAATTTGCTTTCACTCGTTTTGAACCATCTGGTATGGTTGCAGGACATGCAAACATCAAGAGTGCAACTTCGATCATAGATTACATCTTCCGTTTGTTAGGTTATGAATACCTGAACAGAACAGATTTAGTGCATGTGATCACCGAACAAAATGCAGTGATTGGTAACCCTCAATTAATTGATGAAGATGTAAATCCAGATGCAAGTAATCAAATGGTACCTAAAACAGTAGCTCCAACACCTAAAGCAGAAGTAAGCAATACAGAATACGCAAACGCTAAACCAGCATTTGATATTTCTGGTGGTGTACAATCAGATGCGCCAGCATGTGGCAGCTGCGGACACATCATGGTTCGTTCTGCAACTTGTTACAAATGCTTAAACTGCGGTACACAAGGAGGCTGTAGTTAATCGAAAACCCTTCAATATCCGTTATATTGATTGCTAAAAAGTCCTGCTTCGGTAGGACTTTTTTTATGCCTTTTTTTGTTTCGACCTAAATTGACAAAGCGCTTTGTTAAATTTGAATTTATCATTATATTAATACCATAGCAGCAAGCGCATCATGAATAAAGAAACCATTAAACATAACGAGCAATTTTTAAAAGCATTAGCCGATTTAAATTCATCGCAAAGAAAAGCGGTAGAACAAATTGATGGCCCTGTTTTAGTAATTGCTGGTCCGGGAACAGGAAAAACACAAATCTTAGCTGCACGCATTGGCACCATTTTATTAAACACCGATACGCAAGCCCATAATATTTTATGCTTAACCTATACCGATGCGGGCGCAATTGCCATGCGCAAAAGATTATTCGAATTTATTGGTCCGGATGCCTACCGCGTCAACATTCACACCTTTCATTCTTTTTGTAATGATATTATTCAAGAAAATTTAACCCGATTTGGTAAATTAAATTTAGAAGCCATTTCTGATTTAGAGAAAATCGATTTATTCAGAAAACTCATACATAACCTCAAAGCAGGCAATCCTTTGAAACGCTACAGGGGCGATGTTTACTACGAAATTAAGCGACTCATGGAACTTTTTTCTATTATGAAAAAAGAAAATTGGTCTGCGGAATTAATTCAAGAAAAAGCAGATGCCTATATTGAAGATATTAAAAACGCAGAAGAAGATTCGGAATACCATAAAAAGTTTCGCTACCAAAGTAATCGCAAAGAAAATAAAAAAGGCGATTTCAAACCTGCCTTTCAAGACGAGATTGATAAAATTGAATTATTAAAAGCGGCGGCGGCAGAATTCAATAATTATAGCGAGCTCATGAAACAAGCCGCCCGTTATGATTTTGACGACATGATCACTTGGATATTACAAGCTTTTCAAACAGATGAGAACTTTTTGTTGAATTACCAAGAACGCTTTCATTATTTTTTAATTGATGAGTTTCAAGACACCAGTGGATCGCAAAATGAACTAATTCGCTTATTAGTTAATTACTGGGAAGAACCCAATGTATTTGTGGTAGGCGACGACGACCAATCTATTTTTAGGTTTCAAGGAGCCAGCGTGGAGAACTTAATTAATTATACCAAATGGTATCCGCAAACACTGGCAACCATTATGCTAGAGAACAATTACCGTTCTACGCAAAACATCTTAGATCTTGCTAAAAACCTCATAGGCATCAATAAAGAGCGTATTCAAATGCCTGGCCTAAGCAAAGAATTAATTGCCAGTCATAAAGATTATAAAGACCTAAATATTGAACCAACCATTATTGAATACGAAAATCCCATTGCCGAATTTGCCGATATTACCGAACAAGTGGCGCAGTTAATTTTTCAGCAAAATATAGCGCCCAAAAAAATTGCCATTATTTATAAAGAACACCAATCGGGCGAAGAATTAGCGCGATTTTTTCAAGAGAAAAATATTCCGGTTACCACTAAAAAGAAAGTGAATATTTTAACGATTCCTTTTGCACAAAAAATATTGAATATTCTTCGCTACATCGCCTTAGAAACAGATATCCCTTATAGTGGCGATGAAATATTGTTTCAAATATTACATTACGATTTTTTTGCCATTAACCCCATCGATATTGCAAAAATAACAGTCGCAGCCAATCAACATAATTATCAAAATAGAAAAGATAAAACTGCCGTTAGGAGATTGTTAAACGAGCTAAACGCCAAGCAGGCCGATATGTTTGAGCCGAATTCTACTGCTGCGATGAAAACGCTGAGTGCAGATTTAGAATATTACATTAAAGAGTCTGTGAATATTACTTTGCAAAATTTATTTGAAAAAATAATTACAAGAGGAGGTATTCTAGCTTACATATTAAAATCAAACGAAAAAACTTGGTACATGCAAGTGCTCTCTTCTTTGTTTAATTTCTTAAAAGAAGAATCTCGAAAAAATCCATCTTTAGGTTTAAAAGATTTTATTGAAAAAATTGATTTGTTAAAAGAAAATGATTTGTCTTTAGAGCTCAATAAAATATTATTCAACGAAAATGGCGTAAACTTTTTAACCTGCCATGGTTCTAAAGGATTAGAGTTTGAATATGTTTTTTTAATGGGTGCCAACAAAGGTGTTTGGGAAGGCAAACGCGGTAGAAGTAACAGCTACAAGATTCCAGATACCTTATTTCAGAGCGCTACAGAGGCCGAAAAACAAGAAGAATTGAGGCGTTTATTTTATGTAGCCATTACCCGTGCAAAAGCACATTTACAAATTTCATATGTTTCACAAGACCTAAAAAACAAACCGATTGAACGCAGTTTATTTGTCAGTGAAATTATCAGTAGCGCAAATTTAAAAGAGCAAAATAAAATGGTGCCTGCAAATGATTTGGTAGATTTCTTTTCTTTAAACTTTAATAATGAAGATGCACCTGTTAGCACTTCTGCCATTGACCACGAATGGGTGAAAAGTAGATTAGCCAATTATAGTTTGAGTGTAACGCATTTAAATAATTATTTAAGTTGTCCACTTAAATATTATTTTCAAAATTTGGTGCAGGTGCCTAATGGTAAAAATGAAACTATGACCTTTGGTTCTGCCATACATTGGGCCTTAGAAAAATACTTTAGACCACTACAAGATGGCGACGAATTTCCGGATCAAAGCCAGTTAATTAGCGACTTTGACTGGTATATGCTAAAGAATAGAGAAGCCTTTACCAAAGAACAATTTGAACGCAGAACAGAATATGGCCACACCATTATTCCGGCCTATTATAAGAGATACATTAACCATTGGCATAAAATAGTGGCATTAGAAAAAAAGATTGATCATGTGGAAGTAAATGGTATTCCCATTAAAGGGAAGATTGATAAATTAGAATTTTTTGGAAGAGATGTCAATGTAGTAGATTATAAAACGGGCTCTTACGAAAATGCGAAAAAGAAAATGGATGGCCCAACAGAGAAAGATCCTAACGGTGGAGACTATTGGAGACAAGCTGTTTTTTATAAAATTTTAATTGATAATTATAAAGTAAACGATTGGAATGTAATCAGTACCGAATTTGATTTTGTGGAGCCCGCTAAAGAAGTTTATACAAAATCCAAAATTATGATTTTACCACAAGATGTTGCTTTTGTAACTAAACAAATTGAAACTGTTTATGGTAAAATAATGAATCAAGAATTTAATACTGGTTGTGGTAAAAAAGATTGTAGTTGGTGTAATTTTGTGAAGCACAATTTTGAAGATGCCAGTTTCGAAATTCCACAGCAGGAAGAGGCAGAAGACTAATCATATCCGATAAACTAAAACTAATCAATTTGATTTTTCATTTAGTTTATCATTAATATTATATTTGCCTGTTGCTTTATATAAGCAATACACAAAATACTGATTATGAGAGAAATACAATACAGAGAAGCCCTTAGAGAAGCCTTAAACGAAGAAATGCGCAAAGATGAACGCATATTCTTAATGGGCGAAGAAGTAGCAGTATATAATGGTGCCTATAAAGTAAGCCAAGGCATGCTCGACGAATTTGGCGAGAAGCGTGTAATTGATACCCCCATTTCGGAATTAGGTTTTGCAGGTATTGGTGTTGGGGCGGCCATGAACGGTTTAATTCCGATTATTGAATTCATGACTTTTAATTTTTCGCTAGTAGCCATCGATCAAGTGATCAATGCTGCAGCAAAAATGATGTCGATGAGTGGTGGTCAATTTCCAGTGCCAATTGTTTTCCGAGGACCAACTGGTAGTGCAGGCATGTTAAGTTCACAACATTCTCAATGTTTTGAAAACTGGTATGCAAACTGCCCAGGGTTAAAAGTTGTGGTTCCTTCTAACCCATACGATGCAAAAGGTCTTTTAAAATCTGCTATCATCGATCCCGATCCTGTAATTTTTATGGAGTCGGAACAAATGTATGGCGACAAAGGACATGTACCTGAAGAAGAATATTATATTCCAATTGGCGTAGCCGATATTAAAAGATTAGGTAGCGATGTTACCTTGGTGAGTTTTGGTAAAATGGTGAAAGTAGTAATGGCCGCTGCAGATTTATTAGCAAACGAAGGCATAAGCGCAGAGGTGATTGATTTAAGAAGTGTGCGTCCAATCGATTACGATACCGTAATTAACTCTGTAAAGAAAACCAATAGAATGGTATTTATAGAAGAGTCTTGGCCATTGGGTTCTATTGCAACAGAGGTTACTTTTAAAGTACAAAAAGATGCCTTCGATTATTTAGATGCACCTATATTAAGAGTGATGGGCGGAGACGTTCCATTGCCTTACGCACCAACTTTAATTGAAGAATATTTACCAAATCCAAGCAAAATTATTGCGGCAGTAAAAGAAGTAATGTACGCAAGAAAATAAAAAATATTTAATTCATTAATTTTAAAAGAGTGGCTTGTAGTCACTCTTTTTTTATTTAATTTGCTGCCATAAGAATTTACAACGAATATGAATTTACATCAACATAAAATTGCAAAAGAATTAGGGGTATTAGAAAAACAAGTAAATGCAACAGTCGAATTATTAGATGAAGGCGCAACCATTCCATTTATTGCTCGATACAGAAAAGAAGTAACCGGAACCTTAGACGAGGTGCAGGTTTCGGCCATCAGAGATCGCATTACACAATTAAGAGATTTAGATAAACGCAGAGAAGCCATTCTTAAATCTTTAGAAGAACTTGGTAAACTAAGCCCAGAACTTATTGAAAAAATAAACGCAGCAGGAACCATGTCTGCCTTAGAAGATATTTATTTGCCCTATAAACCAAAAAGAAAAACCAAAGCAAGCATTGCTAAAGAAAAAGGGCTAGAACCCTTAGCGCTCTTAATTTTTGAACAAACAACAATCGAACTAAACACCGCTGCATCCAAATTTATTGATTCCGAAAAAGACGTGCATACTATTGAAGAAGCTTTACAAGGCGCAAGAGATATTATGGCAGAAAGCATGGCAGAAAATGCAGAAGCAAGAGCTCATTTGAGAGATTTATTTTTAAATAAAGGCCATTTCAAAAGTAAATTAATGAAGGGCAAAGAAGAACAAGCCATTAAATACAAAGATTATTACGACTGGTCCGAACCCATTAAAGACGCGCCTTCCCACCGTATACTAGCCATGCGCAGAGCAGAAAAAGAACTTTTTGTTTCACTCGAATTAGCACCAGATGAAGAGTTAGCCATTGAAATATTAAACAAACAATTTATACTAGCCAATAACAGTAGCGCCGAACAAGTTGCACTCGCAATTAAAGATGGCTACAAAAGATTATTAGCCCCTTCGATGGAAACCGAAACCAGGGTGTTCACCAAAAATAAAGCAGACGAGGAAGCCATTCGTGTATTTGCAGAAAATGCCAGACAACTTTTATTGGCAGCACCGCTAGGCCAAAAGTCTGTAATGGCTATAGATCCTGGCTTTAGAACCGGTTGTAAAGTGGTGTGTTTAGATGAGCAAGGAAAGCTGCTAGAAAACACGAACATCTATCCGCACGAACCACAAAAAAAATTAAATGAATCTGCAGCAACAATTAAACAGTTAGTTGCTAAGCACCAAATAAAAGCCATTGCCATTGGCAACGGAACTGCTGGTAGAGAAACCGAAGACTTTATCCAAAAAATGAATTTAGTAGATTGCTTAGTAGTAATGGTAAACGAAAGTGGCGCCTCTATTTACTCCGCTTCGGAAGTGGCGAGAAACGAATTTCCGGATTTAGATTTAACCGTAAGAGGTGCTATTTCAATAGGTCGTAGACTTATGGATCCGCTGGCAGAATTAGTAAAAATTGATCCCCAATCGATTGGTGTTGGACAATACCAACACGATGTAGATCAAACAAAATTAAAAAAATCATTAGACGATGTAGTGATGAGCAGTGTGAATGCGGTTGGAGTAGAATTAAATACTTCTTCAAAAGAAATACTCTCTTATGTTTCTGGACTAGGACCACAACTTGCACAAAATATTATTGAATACAGAAATGCCAATGGTGCATTTAAAAACAGAGCTGAACTTAAAAAGGTTGCAAGGCTTGGAGATAAAGCATTTGAACAAGCAGCCGGATTTTTAAGAATTAGCAATGCGTCAAACCCTTTAGATAGTAGTGCGGTACATCCAGAGCGATATGACTTGGTACAAGGTATTGCAAAAGATTTAAACTGTACCCTTTTAGATTTAATGACCAAAGAAGAAATCAGAAAACAAATTGATTTAAAAAAATATATCAGTGATGAAATTGGCTTACCTACTTTAAAAGATATACTTGCCGAATTGGCTAAACCAGGCCGCGACCCGCGTGAACAATTCGAAAAATTTGAATTTGCTTCGGGTATTCGGGAAATTTCAGATTTGAGAATTGGCATGAAATTGCCAGGTATCGTTACCAACCTCACTAAATTTGGGGCTTTCGTAGATATTGGGGTGCATCAAGACGGCTTGATACATGTTAGTCAAATAGCCGATAGATTTATAGATGATCCCGCAAAAGTGGTAAAGGTTTCGCAAAAATTAGAGGTAACTGTTTTAGAAGTTGATGTGGCTAGAAAAAGAATTGCACTTTCTTTAAAAGGAAACCCGAGTAATCCTATTAAGCGAAACAATGATAAAACAGAAAATAAAAATAAAGAACCGCAAGATATGGCAAACATGCTTGCACAATTAAAATCGAAATTTAATACATAAAAAAAGCCCTCGAAATTTTGAGGGCTTTTTTTATTATTCCAAATTATTTTTGGATGACTAATTTTGTATAAGCAATGGGCGCGCCATCTGCCATTAACCTGCAAACATATACCCCATTCGGATAATCCTGTGTAGCAATGTTAGCTATCCCTTCTGTTGCATCAACAATAATTTTATCTATGATTTTACCAGCAAAATCAGCTATTACAAGCTCTTTGCTTAAATATACTTTTTCTGTATTATATAGCAAGGTTACTTCGTTTGTTGCAGGATTAGGAAATGCATTCACAAATAATTTATTGCTATTATAAATTATACCCGTAGCCAATTGATTATAGGTTAAAGTAATACAAACAGAGTCTGAATTGTTTTCTGTAATCACGCAGTAATTAATAATGGAAGTACCCGCAGTTCCTCTTGGGTTGCAATAGGTTTTTAAAGTAGAGTCTTCATCACCTGGTGCTAAGGTTAATATATCTGTTGATTTATTTACTGCTGGTGGATAACAAGTAGCTCCAAAACAAAAATAAGATTGTTGTCCATTAATTAAAGTTTGGATTTTGCGTTTCGCATAAACATTTTGCGAAACAGTGCCAATGTTTTTTACATGTAATTTAATGTAGGCTAAGTCTGTGTCGTTTCCGGTAATTGTTGGTTCGGCGTTTACAAATGCTAAATTTTGCCCAAAGGAAACCTGGAACAAAAGAGTTAAAACGAATACCAAAAGTGCTTTTTTCATATCAAAATGATTGTTTAAAGATCAAAAATAAGGATTTTAACGCTATTTATTTGTTTAATTAATAAAATTGCTTTAATATGGTACTTTATATGCCCATTATTTTAGCTTTTAAACAACATTCACTTACAAAATAAAAATAAAAATTGATGAAAAAATTATCTACGCTATTGATCTTTGTGCTTTTTGCATTAGTTGCAGATGCACAATACTATTATTTGCCATACCTAACGGCAAATCAAAACCCCGGTAATGTTAACCAAGACGTTGAGCAACCCGGTACAACTGGTTATACCAATATAGCAGCAACCAATGCAAGTCCTGCTTGGTCTACTACTGTGTTTTTACCAGGTGATTTTACTTTCTTATTCAACGGTAATGCAGTTACAGAATTTAAAGTATCTACTTCTGGTGTGTTAACATTCACTACCAGTGCAGTTACTCCTCCAACTGCTACCAATGCGGCTTTGCCAAGTGCGAGTATTCCAAACAACTCTATTATGGTTTGGGGTTTAGCGGGTTCGGGTGCTAACGATGTCATCAGAACTAAAATGTTTGGTGATTATCCTAATCGTCAACAATGGATTCAGTTTGCTTCTTATTCTGCGCCAGGTTCTGCTGGATCAAACTGGTCTTATTGGGGAATTGTTTTAGAAGAAACAACCAACAATATTTACATCGTAGATCAAAGAACTTATTTAACGCCATTAACTTTAACCTTAGGTATTCAAATCAATGGTTCAACTGCATACACTGTAACAGGTGCACCTAATACACCTTCATTAGTTACGAATGGTGGTAATGCAGATACTTACGAAGATAATATCTATTATAAATTCATTCCAGGTATACAACCTACAAATGATGCAGAATTATCTGCTTTAACATTCAGCAACTTTGGTGGTGCTGGTGCTAATGTTGATATTACTGGAACTGTATTAAATGTTGGTACTGCTCCGATCACAAGTTTAACTGTTAAATATTTAGCCAATGGTTTAATTAAATCTAATATCATTACTGGTTTAAATATTACAACAAATGCTACTTACGATTTCACACATAATGTTCCATTTACCATTCCTGCTCCAGGTACTTGGCCAGTAAAGGTTTGGGTGGAAACAACAGGTGATGCAAATCAAGCAAATGATACATTAACACAAACTATTTCTGCTTTAGCATTTCAACCTACTAAACGTATAGTGTTTGAAGAAGGAACCGGTACATGGTGCCAATGGTGTCCAAGAGGTGCGGTATTTATGGATTCAATCCACAATGCATATCCAACCACAGCATTAACTATTGCGGTTCACAATGGTGATCCAATGACAGTGGATGCTTATGATGCTGGTATGGCTTCTTTAATTGCTGGTTACCCAAGTGGTTTAGTAGACCGTAAAGGTGGCGAAGCAGATCCTTCAGAATTCTTTGATCGTTACAACGCAAGCATCAATGGATTTACGCCATGTGATGTGGATGTAGATGCTACTTGGAATGCGACTTCTAACTCATATGATATTGCTGTATCTAGTAAAATGGCTACAGATTTAATTGGCGATTACAGATTCAATGTGGTAGTTACAGAAGATGGCGTGAGAGGAACTGGTGCTACTTGGAATCAAGCAAACGCATATTCGGGTGGTGCAAATGGTGCAATGGGTGGTTACGAATCAAAACCAAACCCTGTTCCTGCAGCTGCTATGGTTTACGACCATGTTGGTCGTGATATCTTAGGTGGTTTTGATGGTGCTTTTGGTAGCTTACCAGAAACATTATTAGTAAACACTACACATACTTATGCAGCATCTTACCAATTAAAAGCTGGTGAGAACAAAGATAAAATGGTAATCATTGCTTGGGTTTCTAGTGCGGCAACAGGCGAAATATTAAATGCGAATTACAAAAGCTTTAATATTTCTGGTGTAAGTACTCAAACTGCAAAATCTTTTGCATTAAGTACATTCCCTAATCCATCTAATGGCACAACTAATTTCGAAGTTAAAATGCCATTTTTAACAAGCGATATTACTTTAGAAATATTCGACCTAATGGGCAGAAAAGTATATGCTACGGAAGACGGTACTGTTAACGGTGGTTCTAAATTCTTTACTTGGAATGCTGATGCATCTATTGCAAATGGTATTTACCAAGCAGTTATTAAAGTTGGTGCTGAATCGGTTGCTGCGAAAGTAGTTTTAACCAGATAATTTTAACCAATATATTTTAAAAAACAGCCAGTATTTTACTGGCTGTTTTTTTATTTTCAATAAGCTGATATTTGATTAGATTAGCAATAAAATTTACACAATGAAAGCAAAAAAAATAACACTACTTTTTTTATTTATTTGTATTGCATTTAGCGTAAAAGCGCAAAATAAAATACCAGCAGTAAATGTAAAAACAATTGATGGCGCTACCTTCAATACTGCAAATATGGCAAATGATGGCAAGCCTATTATTATAGATTTTTGGGCTACCTGGTGTAAACCTTGTGTGCAAGAATTAACCGCTATAGCAGATCTTTACGAAGATTGGCAAAAAGTTACAGGTGTTAAAATTTATGCAGTTTCTATAGATGATGCTAGAAACTCTGCAAGAGTGAAACCCTTTGTAAATACGCGAGGATGGGAATACGAAATATTATTAGATCCGAATGCTGATTTAAAACGCGCTTTAAATGTAGGTGATATTCCACACACATTTTTAATCAATGGTAAAGGAGAAATTATTTATCAACATGCGGGTTATGCACCTGGTGACGAAAATGAATTATACGAAAAACTACTTGGCTGCATTAATCCTGAAGTAAAATGAAAAAAGTTTTAGCAGTAATACTTTTCTTTTTGACTTTTCCTTTTTTAGCGAAGGCTCAAGAAAATAATAAATTTGGTGCAGGGGAAATTCATGGAAATTTCCAAATGATGGCACAAAATTATTTAGTGGACTCTACCATTGGTGCAAAAGAAGTAAACGAAAAAATTCGAATGAATAGTTTTGCAAACTTGAATTATATCAAAGGGAATTTCAAAGCAGGCATGCGTTATGAGTCTTACGAAAAAGCATTATTGGGTTTTGATCCAAGATATAATGGTAGCGATATTACTTATCGCTACGCAACCTATACCAACGATGATTTAGAATTTACCATTGGGAATTATTACGAACAATTTGGATCTGGTTTAATTTTTAGAAGTTACGAAGAACGCGGTTTGGGTATAGATAATGCCATGGATGGTATTCGAGTTAAATACAAACCTACAGCGGGTGTATATTTAAAAAGTATTATTGGTAAGCAAAGATTTTATTTTGCAAAAGGAGAAGGAATTGTAAGGGGTTTAGACGCTGAATTTAATTTAAATGAAATACTAAGTACTTTTCTGCCAGAGTTTAACCCCGAAAAGGCACTTTATACCTATATCTTAGGTGGTAGCATGGTGGGTAAATACCAAGCAGACAACGACCCCATAAGAATTTTACCAGAAAACGTTGCTGCATTTGCCGGACGATTTAATTTTATATCTGATAAATTTAATTTTTATACTGAGTATGCCTATAAAATAAATGACCCTAGTTTAACCAATGGTTTTATTTACAAAAAAGGAGAAGCCTTGTTTGTCAGTGCAAATTATTCTATCAAAGGGTTTAGTTTGTCTGCATCTGCAAAGAGGGTAGACAAT
>CANNIS010000001.1 GCA_947505035.1 Sphingobacteriales bacterium | reverse complement strand
GTTCTTCGCTTATTTATATGTGCGAAGACATCATTGAGCAGACCAAACAAAACGGCAGCGGATTTTATTTAAACGAATTTGCGCAAATCAAAAAAATCATTCAGGAAAATTCAAGTAATAAAAAAATATTACTGATTGGTGTAACCTACGCCCTGCTAGACTTTTCCGAGCAAATTCCTTTTAAAATGGACCATACCATTATGATGGAAACCGGTGGCATGAAAGGGAAAAGAAAAGAAATGCTACGAGCAGAAGTGCATGAAATTTTAAGCAATGCATTTGGTCTTTCAAAAATTCATTCCGAATATGGCATGACCGAATTACTTTCGCAAGCTTATTCTAAAGGTGATGGTATTTTTGAATGCCCAGCCTGGATGCGAATATTAATTAGAGAAACCAACGATCCTTTTACTTTAGCCGAAACAGGAAGAACCGGTGGCGTAAATATTATCGACCTTGCAAACATTAACTCCTGCTCATTTATAGCCACGCAAGATTTAGGAAAATTGCATGCCAATAATCAATTCGAAATTTTAGGCAGGTTTGATGATGCAGCGCTTAGAGGCTGCAATTTATTAGTCGATTAGTTGAATTAAAAAATAATTTTTCTTTCCTTTTTGAATCACTATAAATTCGTTGTTGATTAAATGTTCGCTACATACCAACATTTCTTCCGATTCAATTTTTTCTTTGTTAATAGCAACGCCACCACCTTGTAACATTTTTTTAGCTTCTGCTTTAGAAGGAAAAATGCTCGTATGGCTGGCTAATAATTCTATAATTGGAATACCCGCTGATAGCATTTGTTTAGGCAAAGTAAAATGAGGCAAGCCTTCAAACACCAATAATACCTGCGCTGCAGACTGCCCTTGTAAAAAGGCCAATGAACCATTTCCAAATAAAAACTCGGAAGTATTAATAGCTGTTTGCAAAGCTTCTTCGCCATGCACCCTAATGGTAATATCGTTGGCCAAGGCTTTTTGTAAAGCGCGCAAATGCGGCGCCGCAATTTGTTCTTGCTCTAAAGCTAATATTGCTTCTTGGTTTAATAAGGTAAATATTCTGATATAAGATTTAGCATCTTCGTCTGAAGTGTTTAACCAAAATTGATAAAATTTATACGCCGATGTTTGTGCAGGATCTAGCCAAATATTTCCACCTTCCGATTTTCCAAATTTGGTACCATCTGCTTTTTTAATTAATTGGGTAGTTAGCGCAAATGCAGTGCCCGAATCTTTTCTTCTAATGAATTCGGTACCCGTAACAATATTTCCCCATTGGTCCGAACCACCCATTTGCACTAGGCATTGGTGGTTTTTCCATAAATAATAAAAATCGTATCCCTGAACTAATTGATAACTAAATTCGGTAAAAGACATACCCGTTTCGCCTTCTAATCTTTTCTTCACAGAATCTTTTGCCATCATGTAATTAACCGTAATGTGTTTGCCCACATCGCGGATAAAATTTAAAAACGAAAAGTCTTTAAACCAATCGTAATTATTAACCATAACCGCCGCATTGGCTGCCGAACCAAAATCTAAAAATTTTGCTAATTGTGCTGCAATGCAAGACACATTATGGTTGAGCGCTTGCTCGGATAATAAATTTCTTTCTTGTGATTTTCCAGAAGGATCGCCAACCATACCGGTTGCACCGCCCACCAAAGCATAGGGTTTATGTCCTGCTTTTTGAAAATGAATTAAGGTCATAATTTGGACCAAATGTCCAACATGTAAGGAATCTGCCGTTGGATCGAAACCAATATAACCACTGATCATGCCTTCGCTGAGCTTCTCTTCTGTGCCAGGCATAATATCGTGCAACATTCCTCTCCATTTTAACTCCGCTACAAAATTCGTATTCATTGGTTATTTCCTTAAATTTGATATCAAAGATAGGGATTTTCGATTATTTTTGTCAAACCCTTGGCAATGAAAGCTATATTTAAGCGTTAAACAGCATAAAACCGCATACCCTTGATACAAAAGACCCTCATCTACTCAACATATACCCTTTTGCTTGCCTTGTGCTTTGCGAATTTTAGCAGCCATGGCCAAAGCAGAAAATACAGTAACGAATTTTTAGCCATTGGTGTAGGCGCTCGCGCATTAGCCATGTCTAATTCGGTAATTGCCTCTACCAACGATGTTACGGCTGGCTATTGGAATCCTGCCGCATTAAATAGCAACGAAGCTAATTTAGATTTTGCCATTATGCACGCTAATTTTTTTGCAGGCATTGCCAAATACGATTATGCAGGTTTTGCTAAAAAAATTGATGCGCAAAGTTCTGCCGCTATTTCAATTATTCGTTTTGGGGTAGATGATATTCCAAATACCACTGCGCTAATTGATGCAGGTGGTAATATTAATTACGATCGGGTAACCAGCTTCTCTGCTGCAGACTACGCTATTATTGGCTCTTACGCTAAAAAAATAAAAGACAAACCATTTCAAATTGGTGGTAATGTAAAAATTGTACACCGAAAAATTGGCAGCTTTGCTAACTCTTGGGGCTTTGGCTTAGATGCGGCTTTGTTGTATCAAAAAGAAAATTTAAAATTAGCAGCAGTTATCCGAGATGCAAGCACCACTTTTAATGCTTGGACTTATAAAATTGATCAAACTACTAAAGATTTATTAACCCAAACTGGAAACGAAATTCCATCAAATGCTTTAGAAATTACCAACCCCAAACTATTACTTGCGGCTAGTTATCAAAAACAATTTTCGAAAAAAATAAGTGTGATTGGCGAAATAGATTTTGATATGAGTACCGATGGCCCTCGCAACAGTTTGATTAGCAATGACCGTTCTGCGCTAAGCATCGACCCTCATGCAGGCTTAGAAATTGCCTATCAAAAAAATATATTCCTGAGAATGGGAATCGGAAACATTCAAAAATCGGTCGATTTTGAAAGTAAAAAATACCTTAGCATACAGCCAAATATGGGAATTGGCATCAAAATCAAAAACTTGAACATCGACTATGCCCTTACCAATATTGGTAATGTGTCGGATGTTCAATATTCGAATATTTTTTCGATTAAAATGGCCATTTTTAATACAATTTAATTGTTAAAAAATGCTAGCAAATCTTATCTTCGTATATGAATTTCGAAGAGGCAAAAATCCGTATAGCAGCGCTTTCTACAGCACTCCACAATCATAATCACGCATATTATACTTTATCAAATCCTGTTATTTCGGATTTTGAATTCGACCAATTATTAAACGAATTACTAGCATTAGAGAAAAAGTATCCAGCTTTAATTAGCGATAACTCTCCTTCTCAACGCGTAGGCGGTAGCATTACCAAAAACTTTCAAACAGTAACGCATCGTTACCCAATGATGTCTTTAGGAAATACCTATAACGAACAAGATTTAATAGACTTTGACCAACGCATTAAAAAACAAATAGAAGATAATTTCGAATATGTTTGTGAGCTAAAATTTGATGGTTTAGCCATTGGCTTAACCTACGAAAATGGCTTTCTTAAACAAGCCGTAACCCGCGGCGACGGAAGCAAAGGGGATGATGTAACGGCGAATGTAAGAACCATTAAAAGTATTCCATTACAACTTCCTGTTGGCGCCGATTATCCAGCTAATTTTGAAGTGCGTGGCGAAATATTCATGCACCGAACCGTTTTCGAACAACTCAATAAAGAACGCGATGAATTAGGTGAAACGGCATATGCCAACCCTAGAAATTTTGCATCGGGCACTTTAAAAATGCAAGATTCTAAAGAAGTAGCCAAAAGAAACCTCGATTGTTTTATTTATTTTTTCTTAACCGATAATTCTAGTTTTAAAAACCATGCAGAAAGTTTAAATAAATTGATATCCTGGGGATTTAAAGTATCGCCAACTTTTACCATTTGTAAAGACATCAGCGATGTACAACAATTTATTCAAAAATGGGAAAAAGAGCGCTTCGATTTAAGCTACGATATAGATGGAGTGGTATTAAAAGTAAATAATTACGATCAACAGCAAGAGCTTGGTTTTACAGCTAAATCGCCACGATGGGCTATTTCTTATAAATACAAAGCAGCCGAAGTAGAAACCAAATTGTTATCGGTTAGCTATCAAGTGGGTAGAACAGGCGCCATTACGCCGGTTGCTAATTTACAACCTGTTTTATTAGCGGGTACTACCGTCAAACGCGCTTCGCTTCACAATGCAGATCAAATTGAAAAATTAGATTTATACGAAGGCGATGTAGTGAAAGTAGAAAAAGGTGGCGAAATTATTCCTAAAATTATTGAAGTCAATAAAAGTAAACGCGATTTATTTGCGCAGAAAATTACCTATATCACCGAATGCCCAGAATGCCATACCCCGCTTATTCGCAAAGCAGGAGAAGCGCATCATTACTGCCCGAACGAACTAGGTTGTAGCCCACAAGTAATTGGAAAAATGCAGCATTTTACTGCTCGAAAAGCAATGAACATTGATGGCCTAGGCGACGAAACCATTGAACAATTATTTAGAGCAGGTTTAATTTTAACCATTGCAGATATCTACGAATTAAAAAATAAAAAAGCAGCCATGCTGGCACTCGATCGCTTTGCAGAAAAATCGGTCGATAATATTATTGCTGGAATAGAAAGCTCGAAAAAAAATGCCTTCGAAAAAGTTTTATTTGGTTTAGGCATACGCTATGTTGGCGAAACAGTGGCTAAAAAACTAGCGGCTCATTTCCGCGTAATAGATGCCTTGATGCAAGCAGATTTTGAAAGCCTTATTCTGGTTGATGAAATTGGCGAACGCATTGCAGAAAGTGTATTGCAGTATTTTAGCAATCCAGCCCAAGTGCAACAAATCAATAAACTCAAGCATGCTGGATTAAATTTTGAAAGCAGTAGCATCGAAAAAATTATAGAGGGGGCTAATTTAAAAGGACTGAGTTTTGTAATTTCTGGCGTGTTTAGTAATTTTTCGAGAGAAGAATTAAAAGAAAAAATTGAAGCCAATGGCGGTAAAATAAGCAGCAGCATCTCTAGTAAACTAAATTATTTAGTGGCTGGCGATAATATGGGGCCTAGTAAACTTCAAAAAGCAACCGAATTAGGCATTAAAATCATTTCCGACGAAGAACTCTTCACATTAATAAAAAACTTACCTTTGTAAGAGCACATGAAAAAACTATATCGCCAAATCAGTCATTTTTTTGCACGCAGAACGCTAAAGCGTAATTTGCTTAATAGGCTTGTGCCCCGCCAAACAGTGATGTTTAGCGATGCCCATACCATTGGTGTTTTGTTTGTGGCACACGCGCAAAGTGATATCGATACGGCGCATCAATATATTCAAGATTTAGAAAAAAAAGGTAAACAAGTAAGTTATATTGGCTTAATTGATATCAAAGATTATAAGAAAACCCATAAGGATACAAGCATCAATCCAAATTATATTTTTACCAACGATTTTGATTTTTTTCATAGACCAAAACTGACTGCCATTAAAAGTTTTTACAAACAAAATTTTGACATGCTGATTAGTTTAAATTATAGCAATCAATTTAGTTTAAATTATATCTCTTCTTTATCAAGAGCAAAATTGCGAATTGGAAAATTCAACACCAATGCCATTGCCGCCTTCGACTTTATGATAGACGACAAAGGCGATCAAATGCAAACTTTCATAGATCAATTAAACCATTACCTTCAACAACTAAAAAAATGATTTCAAAATTAATAGGTGCCGGTGTGGCCATGGTTACGCCATTTCATAAAGATGGCAGTATCGATTTTAAAAGCTATAAAAAACTCATTAATAGCTTAATTACAAATAAAGTAGATTACCTAGTGCCTATGGGTACTACCGGCGAATCTGTTGCACTATCTAAAGAAGAGAAAAAAACAATTTTTGAATTTACTGCGCAAACTGTTGCAGGTAGGGTGCCTTTAGTGGCGGGCATTGGTGGCAATAACACTTTAGAAGTAATAGAGAACTTAAAATCTTTTGATAAAAAAGGATACACCGCTATTTTATCGGTTGCACCCTATTACAACAAGCCCAATCAAGAAGGCATTGTTAAACATTATCAAATGGTAGCTAAAAATGCGCCGCTTCCAATTATTTTATATAATGTACCTGGCAGAACGGGCACAAACATGAGCGTCGAAACTACTTTGCGATTAGCTAAAGAAAAAAATATTGCAGGCATTAAAGAGGCCTCTGGAAATATGGACCAAATGATGAGCATTCTTAAACATAAGCCCAAAGAGTTTATGGTTATCTCTGGTGACGATGCCCTTACCCTTCCCCTGATTGCTTTAGGCGCGAATGGCGTAATTTCTGTTGTAGCCAATGCTTGGCCTAAAGATTATGCGCAAATGGTTCGCCTTGCGCTTAAAGGTGATTTTGAAAAAGCAAGAAAGCTGCATTTTAAATTAACCGATATTATTAATTTACTTTTTGTAGATGGTAGCCCAGGTGGAATTAAAGCCGCTTTAAAAATCAAAGGTATTTGCGAAGATTATGTGCGTTTACCACTTGCCAATGTAAACGATTCGGTTTATAAAAAAATAAAAGAGGCCATAGCCAAATATTAATTTAGCAAAAAATGACAGGTCCAATAGGGGTATTTGATTCGGGTTATGGTGGTTTGACGGTATTAAAAGAAATTACGGCCAAATTACCACAATACGATTTTATCTATTTAGGTGATAATGCACGCGCGCCCTATGGCACCCGATCTTTTGAAACTATTTATCATTATACCCTTGCATGTGTAAGCCAATTATTCGAAATGGGCTGCCCTTTGGTAATTATTGCCTGTAATACTTCATCTGCAAGGGCCCTTAGAACCATTCAACAAAAAGATTTACCAAAATTATTTCCAGATAAACGCGTTTTAGGTATTATTAGACCTACCGCCGAAATAATTGCAGACTATACAAAAACAAATACCGTTGGTATTTTAGGAACCAATGGAACCATTGCTTCCGAATCTTATGTTTTAGAAATCAATCGCTTTCATCCACATATAAATGTGATACAACATGCATGTCCAATGTGGGTGCCATTGATCGAAAACAATACTTATTTAAATGAAGGGGCAAAGTATTTTATTCAGCAAGATATACAAGCTTTATTAAAAAAATCTGATCAGATAGATACCATTCTACTGGCATGCACGCATTACCCATTATTAATGCCTATTATAAGAGAACTTACGCCAAAGCATATCAACATATTACCGCAAGGGCCTATCGTGGCAGAGAGCCTTCTAGACTATTTAAACAGGCATCCAGAAATGGAATCACATTGTGTAAAAAATACACATATCGAATTTTACACCACAGACGATGTGGAAAATTTCAATCAACATGCAACAGTGTTTTATGGCCAAGCCATTCAATCAAAACACCTCGAAATAAAATCTTTATAATTCCATTAAATTTAAAGCAAAAAAAAATCCTACTTGATTTAAGTAGGATTTTTTTATAGAAATTAAGTTAGGCTTATTTAGCTTCGCTGTTTTTTCTTTCTTGAACTTCTAAACGAATAGCCTGAGCTAAGTTTTTAAGATCTTGCATACCTTTTCTAACACGCGTACCTGCCGCACTGTTACCTTTGTTGTAAAATTTGTCAGCATCGCCTTCTAGGTCAGCTACCATTTTCTTAAAATCATTGAATCTTTTCATGTGGAAAACTCCTTTTTAAATTTTTGGTTCTACAATAATTGTTTTGTCTTTTACTAATATAAAGGCTTTTTAACAAATAACAAAGCCTATTTGAATTATTATTTAATTGCCATAGGCTCTTTAGACTCATAATGGCCCGCTTTTAGCTTTTCAGCTATCTGCGAATAGGCATTTAGGGTCTCTTCTACGTCGGCCAAAGTATGTACAGCCGAAGGTATTAACCTCAACATTATCACGCCTTTAGGTACTACAGGGTAGGTTACAATAGAACAAAATATGCCATAATTCTCTCTCAAATCCATTACAATATTGGTGGCTTCCATTAAGGTTCCAGACATCATGACTGGGGTAACAGGCGAATTGGTATGGCCAATATTAAAGCCCCTTTCTCTTAATCCAGACTGTAATGCCTTCACAATTTTCCATAAATTGTTTTTCAATTCGGGTTGCGTTTTCAATAATTCCAACCTTTTTAACAATCCAAATACCATGGGCATTGGAATTGTTTTAGCAAAAGTTTGAGAACGCATGTTATATCTTAAGAAATCAATTACATTTTCTGAAGCTGCAACAAAGGCACCTATTCCCGCCATCGATTTTGCAAATGTTCCAAAATAAACATCTACTTGCGCTTGCACATTTTGTTCTTCGTCGGTACCCGCACCTGTTGGACCCATTGTACCAAAACCATGTGCATCGTCTACTAATAAACGGAAATTATATTTTTCTTTTAATGCGACAACGCCTTTTAAATTTCCTTGTACACCAGACATTCCAAAAACACCTTCGGTAATTACTAAAATTCCACCTTTTGTGCCTTCGACTAATTTTTTAGCATGTTCGAGTTGTTTTTCTAAACTCGCCATATCGTTGTGGGTGTATACAAAGCGCTTACCTTGATGCAAACGAACACCATCTATAATACAAGCATGTGCTTCGGCATCGTATACAATCACATCATGACGATTCACTAATGAATCTACGATAGATACCATTCCTTGATAGCCATAGTTTAATAAAAATGCATCTTCGCGCTTTACAAAAGCAGCTAATTCTCTTTCTAATTGTTCATGTAAATTAGAATTACCCGACATCATGCGCGCACCCATAGGCAATGCTAAACCATATTGCGCTGCACCTGCTGCATCTGCTTTTCTAACTTCGGGATGATTTGCTAATCCTAAATAATTATTTAAACTCCATACCAATTGTTCTTTCCCTCGAAAAATCATTCGGTTGCTTATTTCTCCTTCTAATTTTGGAAAGGCAAAATAGCCATGAGCCATTTTTTGATGTTGCCCAAGAGGGCCTTTGTTAGCGAGTTTGTCAAATAAATCAGTAATCATATTATTAAATTAATGTTAAGCAAATTTACCAAAAAAATTGCTTTTAAACAAAAAAAGTGCCACCCCCTTTCGAGAATGACACTTACGACTATCTTTAATGTTAATCTACGTTATCGTGTAGAAAGGAATTATTGGCTTTTATTTGTGGCTCTCCGTTTTCTTCTCCTAAAGTATACCTCGATACTTGTGATTCGGATGAATGAGGCGCGGCATCAAGGGCCTGCTTTTTTCTTAAATAAGCAGGCTCTGTTTCTAAATCGTGAATACCACTTGGCGTGCGCAATTTCATGCTCAATTCTTTCAACCTAGCAATACGCTCTTTGTTTCTGCGATCTTGATCTGCTAACATTTGTTCTTCGGCAGATGGTTGTGGAGTTTTATTAATAACAGTAAATTCTAATTCCTCTTTGTTTAATAACCTAAAAGGTTCTGCAGCGATTTCTTCTGTTGCTTGATGACTAGCAACCTCTGGAACAAAATCAAATAGATTCACTTGCTTTGGTTGTGTAGGTGCTTGAAAATGCATTGGAGCATTTACTCTTTCATCTTCATTCAACATACGATTCTTTAAAACCATTACGGGTTCTTCTGGTGCAGTGAATGAAATGGCTGTTGCAACTTCTTCGTTGTATGCAGTTTCTGCATTTAAATCAGATACGTCTAGTACCAATTTGCTAGTGGTTACAGGCATTTCGAAGCTAAATGAGGGTGCCGCTTGGCTTTCCATTTCCATTTCTTCTAATTCTTCTGTTGCAAAATCTTCGCTAATTTCTTCTAATTCGTCTTCTTCTTCAGGATAATTGAATTCAAATGCGGGCATTTGCACTTCTTCTTCTTCTTCGATTTCGGTTTGCATTACTGGCGATGCGAATAAAGGCATTTCAAATTCGTAAGAAGGAGTTGCTTCTTCTGCTTCGATTACTACTTCTTCTTCGTTTGTTACTTCAAAAATTGCTGTTGATGCGATTGCTTCTTCTATTGAAGGTGTTTCCAAAGCTAAGTCTAGATTCGATGCAATTAAATTTGTTGTAGGTGTGTAAATTATTTCTTCTGGCGCAACTGGAGTTTCGAAAACCGGCGCTAGATAAATCGGAGCTTCCATAACTGGCGCTTCGAAATCCGGCGTTTCCATTACCGGCGAAATAGGCGCTGCTACTGGACTTGGAACGGCAACGGCCTCCACAATATCGGATTGATTATTGATGGTTAAAGGCACTGTTCTTTCCGTTACGGAACCCATTTTTTCGATGCGATCTGTTTTAGTTTGAAATCCTGTTGCAATAAGTGTAACAGAAATTTTATTTCCTAAAGATTCATCATGACAATTTCCCCAAATAATATCTGCAGTTAATCCCGCTTGATTTTGGATGTAATCGGTAATTTCTGAAACCTCATCCATCAACACTTCTTGCGAACCTGAAGTAATATTTAATAAAATATAACGC
This sequence comes from Sphingobacteriales bacterium, assembly GCA_947505035.1. Taxonomy (GTDB): domain Bacteria; phylum Bacteroidota; class Bacteroidia; order Sphingobacteriales; family Sphingobacteriaceae; genus CAIKLP01. The sequence goes on along the minus strand of CANNIS010000001.1, from coordinate 46,680 downwards.
GCGCCTTCTATATCATTATCATTTAATAATGGAGAATTTAATGCCGCTTGAACCGCTTTGTATGCACGGCCTTCGCCTTCCGAAGAAGCAGAACCCATAATAGCTACACCGCTATTCTGCATCACTGTTTTCACATCTTCAAAATCAACGTTGATATAACCAGGTACAGTAATAATTTCTGCAATACCCTTTGCAGCCGTTGCTAAAATATTATCTGCTTCTGCAAATGCACTCGACAAAGTTAAATTGCCATACATCTGACGTAATTTATCGTTAGAAATAACCAATAAAGTATCTACATGCTCTTTCAATGCAGCCAAACCCTCGTCGGCTTGTTGCTTTCTGCGTTTACCTTCAAAATTAAATGGTGTGGTAACAATACCCACCGTTAATATACCAAGTTCTTTTGCAGCTTGACATATAATTGGACTTGCTCCAGTTCCAGTACCACCGCCCATTCCAGCGGTAATAAAAACCATTTTAGTATGCGAACCTAATAAGTCTTTTACATCGTCGATAGATTCTATTGCAGAGTTCATACCAACTGATGGCATAGAGCCCGCACCGCGGCCTTCGGTTAAGCTAGATCCTAACTGTACTTTGTTTGGTATCGGACTTAATTCTAATGCTTGCGAATCGGTATTGCAAATAATAAAGTCTACCCCTACAATGCCTTGGTTATACATATGGTTTACTGCATTACCGCCGCCGCCGCCAACACCAATTACTTTTATAATTGATGATTTGTCTTTCAGCATTTCAAATATCATATCGTTATGTTTTATGTTGTAAATTCTTTTTATTTATTTTTTTATTTGATGAAATCTTTATCGTCGTTTGGCATCAAAACATCTGCTAATGTGGTGGTAATTGTGCTTAAGAAACCGCGTCTTTGTGCAATTTCTCTACTTGCTAAATCATCTTTAGGCGCTACTTTACCCAATGCATTTGGCAAAGGTGCTTTTACGTTCTTCAACTCAATGTCTTGTAATCCTTTAATTACCAAACCTATACTGGTTGAGTACATTGGGCTCTTAATGGCATCTGTATTTGTTTTCGCTAAATGCTCATTAGGGTAACCAACTCTTGAATCAATTCCCGTAACGTATTCTACTAATTGGGTAATGTGTTTCAATTGCGCACCACCACCAGTAATAACAATACCAGCACCCGCTCTAATTTTTTTCTCGTAACCAGAAGATTGAATTTCGTATTTTACTTGTTCTAAAATTTCTTCCATTCTAGCTTGAATAACCAATGCTAAATTTTTAACAGAAACTTCTTTAGGTTCTCTTCCTCTTAATCCTTGAATTGAAATAATTTCTTCTTCTTTATTTTCGTCTGCTAATGCAGATCCGAATTTTATTTTCAACGCTTCTGCCGTATTTTTCATTACAGAGCATCCTTCTCTAATATCTTCTGTTACTGCATTTCCACCAAATGGAATAACGGCTGTATGTCTAATAATTCCTTCGTAGAAAATAGCAATATCGGTTGTACCACCACCTATATCAACTAATACAACACCTGCTTCTTTTTCTTCTTCTCCTAATACGGCTTCTGCAGATGCCAATGGCTCTAACATTAAAGTAGTGGTATCTAAGTTTGCTTTAGAAACACATTTTAAAATATTATTTGCTGCGGTAATTTGTGCAGTAATCACATGAAAATTAGCTTCTAAACGAACACCCGACATTCCAATTGGATCTAAAACACCTTGCTCGTTATCTACGGTAAATTCTTGCGGAATTACGTGAATAATTTGCTCTCCAGGAGGCATTGCCAAGCGATACATATCTTTGATTAATAAATCAACATCTACTCTTGATATTTCGTCTTCTGTAGAGTTTCTGGTAATAATACCACGGTGTTGCAAACTTTTAATGTGTTGCCCTGCAATACCAACTACCACTTCAGAAATTTCGCAATTCGATTGAATACTTGCTTCTTCAATTGCTTGTTGAATTCCTTTAATTGTTTTTTCAATATTAGTAACAACGCCTCTTGAAACCCCTGCAGATTCTGCTTTCCCCATTCCTAGGATTTCAATTTTACCATGCTCCGTTCTCATGCCTACAATGGCACAAATTTTAGTAGTTCCAATGTCTAATCCTACTACGATCTCGTTGTTTTCCATATGCTATTCAATAAATATTATAATACTGTAAGTGTTGTATCTAATCTATCTGTTGCTGCAACCGTATCTAGTATTGGCTTTGCTAATACAATGCCCATTCCAGATTTTGTTGCCACAATTTGATTTTTAAATTTTAAATTAATTATACTGTAAGTATCCCATCCAACACTTGGCATAGCCTTGGTATAAAATAAAAACAACTTTTCAAATTTTTCGTCTCTGTTTTCAATTGATCCGAAAAGAATTTTTTGATTCCCAATTCTTGGAATTAAGGTAATGTCTTTGTTTTCTTCAATAAATATTTGTTCAATTTGTGCATCCCAAAACTCATTCGCTTTAATAAATTTGGTCAACTCAAATAAATCATTCAATAATGGATTCTTTACAGAATCGTAAATTCCACCATATATTTCTTCGATATTACCGTTTGCCGACAATACCTTCGCCGAATAATTTGGAGACAATGGCATTTTTAATCCATGTTCATCTAAATAAAAACTATGCTGATCTGCCGTAAAAATGCGAAGCAATGGTTTGCGTTGTTCTACATTCACAAATAGTTCACCATTTAAATCGATAAATACTTCTGCATTCGAAATGTATTTGTTTGACTCTATTAATTTTTCGAGGCGCTTCACATTAATCTTGTTGACATATTTATTCAGTAAAGAATCTCCACCAAATTGGATGATTGCCGAAATATCTTGTTTATTGATGAAATAATTTTCGTCCGATTTATTGACATTGATCGTAATTTTCTTGCACTTAAGATCTTGCTGTTTAATTTCCGTGAAAGCCAAAGAAAGTCCGATGGTTGCTATTCCAAGCACCCACAAGAGCGTAATTCCAATTTTTGTCCAAGGAATATTTTTCATTAGCCTACTAATTCTTGAATAGGTTTAACCATCGTGTCTATATCGCCTGCTCCTACTGTCAATAATAATTCAATTTCCATATTAGCTAATTTCTCCATCAAGTTTTCTTTGGATGCTAATTGTTTATTAGCAATACTCACTTGATTTAAAATTAAATTTGCGTCGACACCTTCTATTGGCAATTCTCTTGCCGGATAAATATCCATTACAATTAATTGATCTGCTAAACTCAATACTTCTGAAAATTCTTGCGCAAAATCTTTAGTTCTCGAAAATAAATGTGGCTGAAAAATAACAGTCAATTTTTTTCCTGGATACATTTGCCTTACCGAATTAATACAAGCTCTTAATTCTTCGGGGTGATGTGCATAGTCGTCGATGTAAACCATCTTTTCGTTTTGCACTATGTATTCAAATCTTCTTTTAACACCTGTAAAGGATGCCAATGCGGCTCTAATCTTTTCTTCCGGTATTTGCAATAACATACCCACAATAATGGCAGCAGTGGCGTTCTCTACATTATGTAAACCCGCTAAGCCTAAGCACATATCTTTATATTCGACTGCGCCGTTTTTAAAATCAAAAATATATTTACCGTTTTGAATTCTAATATTGTGTGCGGTATAATCTGCGCTTGTTGAATTTACACCGTAGGTAATGCCCTCTTTTTGAATGGGTAAATTGTATTTGAAAATTAATTTACCTCCTCTTTTAACTTGACTTGCATACAACCTAAAAGATTCTTCAATGTGATTTTTATCACCGTAAATATCTAAGTGATCGGCATCCATCGAAGTAACAATAGCAATGTCTGGATGTAATGTTAAAAAAGAACGATCAAATTCATCGGCTTCAATTACCATCACATTATTTTTTCCAAATAAAATATTGCTTTGATAATTGGTAGAGATACCACCTAAAAAAGCCGAACAATCATAACCCGAATGCTTGAGTAAATGTGCAATAATGGTAGAGGTGGTTGTTTTGCCATGCGTGCCTGCTACGCCAATGGTAAAGGAACTTTCTGAGATAATACCCAATACCTGCGCTCTTTTTCTCAACATGAAATCTTGCTCTATAAAATAATTCAAGATTTCGCTGTCTTGTGGAATAGCAGGCGTGTATATAATTAGGGTGCTTGGATCATGAACTAAAAATGTATCCGGCAGTAAAGAGCTGTCATCAAAATAAGTAACTGGAATTTCTTCGGCAATTAATTCTTTGGTTAAAATAGTTTCTGTTTTATCGTAACCCGCAACCTCGCAACCGAGATTTTTAAAATATCGCGCCAGTCCACTCATCCCGATTCCTCCGATGCCAACTAAATAAACATTTTTAATGTGCGCTAATTTCATCTAATTATTTTATCAATTTAATTACTTCTGTTGCAATTTTTTCTGCCGCATCTGTAATGGCTAATTGTGAAATATTATTTCCTAAACTTTTTATTTGACTTTCATCGTTTAATAAATCGATGCAAGTTTTTATTAATGTTGTTGATGCATTTGCATCGGTAATTAAAATGGCAGCAGATTTTTTAACCAATGCCATCGCATTTTTTGTTTGATGATCTTCTGCAACATTTGGAGAGGGAACTAGTATTACTGGTTTAGCCAATAAACATAATTCCGAAATGGTTCCAGCACCTGCTCTCGAAATGATTACATCGGCTGCAGCATAAGCCATCTCCATATTACTAATAAACTCAAATATCCTCACTCCTGACGGCAATTTCGACCCTACATTTTCAACAATTGTGGAATAGTACAACTTACCTGTTTGCCATATCACTTGAATATCCTGAGCGACCAGTAAATTCAAGTCTTTCAAGACGCTGGTATTGAGTGTGCGAGCACCTAAACTTCCACCAATTATCAGTACTGTTTTTTTATTTTCGGCTAGACCAAAATGTGCTAGTGCATCCGATCTTTTTACATCCATTTTTACGATCTGCGAACGAACTGGATTACCTGTTAATAAAAGCTTCGATTGCTCAAAATATTTTTCCATCCCCTCATAAGCCACACAGATTTTTTTAGCAGCCGAAGACAACATTTTATTGGTAATTCCTGGGTACGAATTTTGCTCTTGGATAAGACATGGAATGTTAAGTTGTGCCGCCATAAAGAGCAATGGACCAGATGCATAACCTCCAACTCCAACCGCCACATCGGGTTTAAATTCTTTGATAATTTGACGTGCTTTCCAACAGCTTTTTAATAAGCGAATCGGAAATTTCAAATTGGCTAAAGATAAATTTCTTTGTAAACCCCTAATATCTAATCCCACTATATCGTAGCCCGCAGCAGGCACCTTTTCCATTTCAATTTTACCAATGGCACCCACAAATAAAAATTGCGCTTCGGGATACTTTGCACGAATGGCACCTGCAATGGCAATAGCTGGAAATACATGGCCACCTGTGCCACCGCCACTTATGATAATCCTAGGCTGTTTCAAGTTCCGCTCCTTTCTCCATTTCTTCAATGTCTCTGCTTACACTCAGAATAATTCCGAATGCCACACTGGTGAATAAGATAGAAGTTCCGCCCATACTAACCAATGGCAAAGGCACACCAGTTACGGGCATCAGATTTACGGCCACGGCCATATTGGCAAAAGCTTGTATTACCAAACTAAAGCTCAATCCACAAGCCAATAAGGCGCCAAATGCCTTTGGCGCTTTGGTAACAATTTTTATGGATCGATATAAAAATACGAGGTAAGCAATGATGATCATCAAGGCACCAATCATTCCATATTCTTCGATAATAATGGAGAAAATAAAATCGGAATATGGATGTGGTAAATAATTTTTTTGTGAACTATTTCCAGGTCCTTTACCGAATAAACCGCCGGTTGCAATAGCAATCTTAGATTGATCCGATTGAAAACTTTTATCTTTATCAACAGTCTCGTTACTCGTAAAAGTTTTTATTCTAGAAAAATAGGTTTCTCTTCTTGAACCAAAAACTACCACCAAAGCTAGAATCATGATACCTGCAGCACCTGTAGTCAGGATATGCTTCACGCTAATTCGTCCAATTAACATAATTAAGCAACAAGTTACAAATAGCATTAAAGCTGTAGAGAAATTGGCTGGTGCAATTAAGGCAATGGTTAAAACCACTGCGCCAATAATTGGTAAAAAAGATTTTTTTAAGTCTTTGATATTTTCTTGCCGGCGCGATAGTTCCCGCGCCAAATACATGATAATGGCTAGCTTAGCTAAATCGGAAGTTTGAAAAGATTGATCAATAATTGGAATGGTGATCCATCGCGCTGCTTGATTAATTTTCTCGCCCATTAAAATGGTATAGGCCAATAATGGAAAAGAAATAAATAATAAAATTTGCGCAATTTTTGAATAATATCGGTAATCCAATTTATGTGCCCAATACATTAAGAAAAGGCCCGCAATCATTAAAGTAATATGCTTGTAAATATAATATTCGGTATTACCGTGTTGTTTTTTATAAGCCAGTGTTCCAGTAGAACTATAAACTGCAAGTAAAGAAAAGAGCGATAAAAATATTACCACCAACCAAATGTAGCGGTCGCCTTTTGTATTTTTAAATATCCAATTAAAAGCCATTTGATTTAAATTTTAAAGTTCTTTCACTGCATCCATAAACTGTTGACCCCTATCTTCATAGTTCTTAAACAAATCGAAACTTGCACAAGCGGGTGACAATAAAACGGTATCTCCTTTTTTACCTAAGTGATAACTTACTTCGGCCGCTTCTGTAGCCGAAGCGGTATTCACAATAATATCTACCACATTGCCGAAAGCTTCGTGTATTTTGCTATTGTCGGTACCTAAACAAACAATGGCGCGCACCCTGTCTTTCACTAATTGCGTAAGCATGCTATAATCATTTCCTTTATCTACTCCGCCAGCAATCCAAATAATTGGTGTGTTGATGCTTTCTAATGCAAACCAAGTAGCGTTCACATTTGTTGCCTTACTATCGTTTATAAATTCGATTCCTTGAATGCGTGCCACATGCTCTAATCGATGCGGTGCATTTTTAAAATCAGACATACTCTGTTTTAACGTTTCATTTCTAATGTCTAACAATTTTGCAGCAACGCCAGATGCCATTGAATTATAGAGATTGTGTTTACCTTGTAGCGCAAGTTCTTGGATAGTCATAGTAAATGTATTTTGTTTTAGTTTTATGTTTAAATGTTGGTTACTAATAGAGGCGCCATATGCCAAATCTTCTGCAATAGAAAATGGAATCATGGTCGAATCTATTTGTTGAGAGGCAAGTGCTGCTTGAATAACTTCGTCATCTTTACAGTAAATAAAATAATCGCTTGCCGTTTGGTTTTGTGTAATTCTGAATTTAGAATTCACATATTTTTGCATTTGGTAATCGTATCGATCTAAATGATCGGGAGTAATATTAGTTAATATGGCAATGTCTGCTTTAAAGTGGAACATATCGTCTAGCATAAAACTGCTCAGCTCTAATACATAATAATCGAATTTTTTAGTAGCTACTTGCATCGCAAAACTATTGCCTACATTGCCTGCCAGGCCTACATTCAAGCCTGCACTTTTCAATAAATGATAAGTCAATAAGGTGGTAGTCGTTTTACCGTTGGTACCGGTAATGGCAATCATTTTTGCATTGGTATACCTCGATGCAAATTCAATTTCAGAAATAATCGGAATTTGTAAAGCGATTATTTGTTGAATAATTGGCGCCTTGTTTGGTATACCAGGACTCTTAATAATTTCGGTAGCATTGCAAATTAAACCGGCCGTATGTTGACCTTGTTCAAATGCAATTCCATATTCATTTAAAGTATTAATAAAAGCAGTTTCGATATTGCCCATATCAGATAAGAACACATCGAAGCCCTGAAGCTTAGCCAATACAGCCGCTCCAGTTCCACTCTCTGCTCCACCTAATACAACAATTCTTTTGCTCATATATTATCTTAATTTTAAAGTAACAATGGTAATGACCGCTAACAATATTCCGATGATCCAAAAACGGGTAACAATTTTTGGTTCACTGTAACCCAATTTTTGATAATGATGATGTAAAGGAGACATTTTAAAAACCCTTCTGCCTTCTCCATATTTTCTTTTGGTGTATTTGAAATAACTTACTTGAATAATTACCGATAAGTTTTCTACTAAAAAGATACCACACAATACGGGAATCAATAATTCTTTACGAATCATGATGGCGTAAGATGCAATAATACCGCCTATTGCAAGGCTACCCGTATCTCCCATAAAAACTTGCGCAGGATAAGTGTTGTACCACAAAAATCCAATACAAGCGCCCAAGAATGCACCCGCAAATACCACCAATTCTCCAGAATTTGGAATGTACATGATGTTCAAATAATTGGCGAATACAATATTACCCGATACATATGCGAGCACGCCTAATGCCAATCCGATAATTGCTGAGGTACCGGTGGCAAGGCCATCTATTCCATCAGTAATGTTTGCGCCATTAGAAACGGCTGTAATAATTAAAATCACAATTGGAATAAAAATCCAAAAAGCATATTGCTCATAATCTGGACCAAAGTATTTTAATAATTTAGCGTAATCGAATTCGTTGTTTTTATAAAAAGGCACATTTGTTTTAGTAGACTTTTGTGCATGCGCAACATAATAGCTACTCGCTGTACGCTTCGTGTTTTCAGATGTTTTAACAGATGACAATTGTGATACAGGAATTTTTTCTTTGACTACAATGGAAGGATGAAAAAACATAGTATAACCTATAATCAAACCCAATCCAACTTGTCCAACAATTTTAAATCTACCTGCTAAACCTTCTTTATTCTTTTTAAATACTTTAATGTAATCATCAATAAAACCAATAATTCCCATCCACACAGTGGTAATTAACATGAGTATAATATATACGTTTGTTAATTTGGCAAATAATAAAGTAGGGATAATAATAGCCGATAAAATAATTAAGCCACCCATTGTTGGTGTACCTTTTTTCTCCGATTGTCCCTCTAAGCCTAAGTCTCTAATGGTTTCTCCTACTTGTTTTTTATGCAAGAAAGCAATCAATCTTTTACCCATCAATAAAGAAATAATTAGCGATACGATGATCGCCAAAGTAGTTCTAAAGGTGATAAACTGAAATAAACCTGCCCCAGGTAAATCAAAGTGTTTGTCTAAATAAGTAAAAAGATAATACAGCATCTTGTTTTATTATTTTAATGATTCCATTATTTCTGAAAATATTTGTTTGTCATCGAAAGGGAATTTTACCCCATTAATTTCTTGGTATTTTTCGTGACCTTTTCCGGCTAATAATATAATATCTCCACTCTTCGCTAAATGACAAGCCGTGCGAATGGCTTCTTTTCTATCTTGAATGGTAATTGTTTTTTTCTTCAATGAAATAGGAACGCCTGCTTCCATTTCTTTTAAAATTGTTGCAGGGTCTTCTGTTCTAGGATTATCTGAAGTTAAAATGACTTTATCGCTCAGCTTACAAGCTACTTCAGCCATGATGGGTCTTTTTGTTTTATCGCGATCGCCACCACAACCCACAATAGCAATTACTGTTTCATTACCTTTTCTAATATTGGCAATGGTTTGCAATACATTTTTAATAGCATCTGGTGTATGCGCATAATCTACAATACCAATTACTCCATTGGGGGCAATGGTATAATCAAATCTTCCTTCGGCACCACTTAGCGTAGATAAAATAGTTAAGACCCTGGTTTTATCTTGATCTAATAACATGGCAGTAGCATAAACGGCCAATAAATTGTAAGCATTAAAACTGCCAACCATTTTAAACCAAACTTCTTCTGCATCAATATTTAAAAACAAACCTGAAAATTGATTTTCAATTATCTTAGCTTTGAATGTAGCCATCGACTGCAAGGCATATGTTTTAGCATGTGCTTTTGTATTTTGCAACATCACTGCGCCACGCTTATCATCCGAATTAGTTAAGGCAAAAGCAGAGGCAGGTAATTGATCAAAAAAGTATTTTTTTGCTTTAATATATTCCTCAAATGTTTGATGGAAATCTAAATGATCGTGTGAGATGTTAGTGAATATACCCCCTGTAAAACTTAAGCCAGCAATGCGTTCTTGTACTATTGCATGCGAACTTACTTCCATAAAACAATAATCACAATTAGCAGCAATCATGTCTAATAAAAGTTCGTTAATGGTGATACTATCTGGTGTAGTATGAGTAGAAGGTATTACGGTATTATTTATTTTATTTTCGACTGTAGATAGCAAACCTACTTTATAACCTAATTCTTGAAATAAATTACTAAGCAAAGTAGCAACGGTTGTTTTTCCATTGGTACCCGTTACACCAACCAGTTTTAATTTTTTAGAAGGATGTTGATAATAAGCCGCCGCAATTAATCCCATGGCACGACTACTATTATCGACTACAACATAAGTAACTGTTGCATCTAATTTCTTAGGTAATTTTTCGCACACAATTACACTTGCCCCTTTTTCTATTGCGCTTATAATAAATTGATGTCCATCTACTAAAGTTCCTACTGTAGCAATGAACATAGACGAAGCACTCACTTTTCTTGAATCAAAACAAATGCCCGTAATGTCTTGCTCGGTGTTGCCAACCAACTCCAAAATTTTACAAGAACTTAATAAGGCACTTAATTTCATTATCTTAAATCTAATACGATTCTACTTCCTTTATTTACTTTTGCTCCTGCAGTAATTGATTGATTGGTAATTTTTCCATTACCATTTACTATTGCAATCATTCCTTCATTTTCTATTAAGTACAATGCATCTTGCAAGCCCATTCCTACTACATTTGGGACCAAACCCGCTATCATTGCTTTAGGGCTAAGACTCACACCGTTTTCATTTTTATCGATACTAACATAAGCTGCTTCGAAATTTGCTGGAGCTTTAATACCCATTTTTTGATAAGCCAAAACCGTTTTTGTTTTATCTCCAGATTTTGCATCTGGATAAGTAGGTGCAATGGCAACTGCTACTGCATTATCATTATGCATGGTTAAACTTGTGGCATAAACTTTATCTGCAATCTCTTTAAATATTGGACCCGCAACCACGTTTCCATAATAACCCGACATAGATGGATCGGTAATGACTACGATCATCGAATACTTTGGAAAATCGGCGGGGAAGTAACCACAGAACGAAGCCAAATAACGCTTGTTTGCGTAACCTCCAGCACCACCAGCAATTACAGCTGTTCCGGTTTTACCTGCAATGGAATAAATGGTAGTGCTCAAATTTTTTGCAGTACCCTGTTTTACTACACCTTCCATTAATTTTCGCATTTTACCAATCGAAGCATCCGAAGCAATTTTTTTTCTGATAATGATTGGCTCATATGCCTTAACCAATTGTCCACCACTTCTTAATTCGCGAACAAATTTTGGAGAAACCATAATGCCATTATTGGCAACTGCATTATAAAGTGTTAGGGTTTTTAAAGGGGTCATTAAAATAGCGTAACCCATAGATAAAGTTGGCAAGGTTAAATTATTCCATGCATCGGTATTTGGATCTATAATTCTGGTTTTAGGTGAACCAGCAATTTCAATAGGCAAATCTTCGCCTATACCAAAGGCCTTTAATCTGTTAATAAATTTGGAAGGGGAATTTATATAGCCGTTATTAATTTGTTTAGATATAGCCACATTCGAGGATAGCTCAAAAGCTTTACGCATTGGGATCATACCATAACCACCTTCGTGCGAATCTTTAATTTTATGCGTGCCGAAAACTACTACACCACCAGTTGTATTCTCTACTGTTGAAGTATCAAACACGCCGTCTTCTAAAGCAGCTAAGTAAGAAGCCAATTTAAAAGTAGAGCCTGGTTCGGTTGCTTCGCCAACGGCATAATTATAAGTTTCTTTATAAATTCCTTTTTCGATACGGGTTAAATTTGCGATTGCTTTAATTTCGCCAGTGGCAACTTCCATTAATACCACACAGCCATGGTGGGCATCATGTTTAATGAGTTGCTGATTCAATGCTTTTTGTGCAACGTCTTGGTAGTTTACATCTAAAGTGCTAATAATATCGACTCCATTTTTTGCGGCAATTTCATCTTCTTCGTTTAATGGCATCCATACACCACCCGAAATTCTTTGCATCAATCTTTTTCCGGGTTCGCCCCCAAGCTCTTTATCAAATGCACCTTCCAAGCCAACAGGTTGAACGCCATCAATTTTATAACCAATTAATCGAGGGGCTAAAGATTTAAATGGTTGAATCCTTTTATTCTTTTGAATAAAAAGTAAACCTCCTTTATTTTTTCCTAATCTAAAAATTGGAAATGTTCTAATTTCCTTTAATTCTAAATAAGTAACATTTCTTTTCAATAAATAATATCGTTCCTTATGATTACGCGCTGCGATCATTTTTCGTTCATAATCTGCGGCTGATTTATCTTTAAATAAAGCTGATAAACAATAAGCTAAAGAATCTACTTTGCTATTAAAAATTTCGTCTGTTACTTTTTCTGCCATTAAATCAAAACGCAATTCGTATTCTGGCAAAGAAGTGGCAAGTAAACTACCGTCGGAAGAATAAATATTTCCTCTGATGGCTGCCACATTGACTAATTTTGTAGATAAGCTATCGGATAATTTTCTCCACTTTTCTCCTTGAATGTTTTGCAGCTGAAACACCCTTCCAATAATGCCTATAGCCACAATAGCAAGCAAGAAAAATGCTAGATAAACTCTTAAAATAATGTTTTTCCTTATGTTCATTATTCGTTTACTTCAAGCTTGGTTGGTGGAACTACTGATTCTTTTAAGCCAAAAACTTCGGTTAATTTGGCTACCTCTGTTTGTTTACTTTGTGTCATTAAATTAGAACTCGTATTGAGGTGTTCCCAATACAATTCTTTTAATTCTTTTTTTATTTTTTCTGAATTCCTTACGCTCTTTTCTGCATAATGATGGTTTGCTATATATAACATGCCCAGCATGGCTAGAAAAAAAATAAAGGGTAATCCCTTACTTACATTTTCTTTACTAAAAAATTCAGAAGAAAATAAAGAGTCTATTGGCGAAACAGCTGGCTCCTGTTTTTTTAATTCAATCACAGGCTCCTCTTCTATTACCGAAGACTCTTCTGCAATTGGATCATTTGTTCTTATTCTGTTTGGCCTTTTCATTTAGTTTTTTGCTGCTATTCTTAATTTTGCACTGCGTGCCCTATTATTGATACTTAACTCTGCTTCGCCGGCTATAATGGCTTTGCGGCTCACCATGCTAAATGGTACCGTAGTATTACCATATAAATCTTTTTCTAACACTCCAGAAAATTTTCCTTTTTGTATATAATTTTTCACCAATCTATCTTCTAAAGAATGGTAAGACATCACCACTAATCTTCCCTCTGGTTTTAACACCTCTTCGGTTTGCATTAAAAAATCTTTTAATACCTCTAGCTCTTGGTTTACTTCTATTCTTAACGCTTGAAATAACTGCGCGAAATATTGATTTTCTTTTCCTCGCTTTGCAATTGGTTTTACAATATCTTTTAATTGAGCAACCGTGTTAATCTCATTGATCTGACGCGATTTGACAATTAAATTGGCCAATGTTTTTGCATTGTGTAGTTCGCCATACATGCCAAATATTTTATGCAAATCTGCCTCTGTATAAGTGGCAATAATTTTTTTTGCTGTTAAAGAACGACTCTGATCCATACGCATGTCTAAATCTGCGTCAAACCTAATAGAGAAGCCCCTTGCAGCATCATCAAACTGATGAGAGGAAACACCTAAATCGGCTAAAATGCCATCTACTTTTCCAATTTGATGTAAGCGTAAATTGTTTTTTAAGAACTGAAAGTTTTGATCAATAAAAATAAATCGATCGTCGTCGATCACATTTTGCAAAGCATCTGGATCTTGATCGAATCCGATTAAAATTCCATTCGGGCCAAGCTTTGCTAAAATTGCACGGCTGTGTCCACCGCCGCCAAAAGTTACATCAACATAAATACCATCTGCTTTTATATTCATGCCGTCTAAACATTCCGACAACATGACTGGTTGATGATACTTACTCATGTAAGCCCTCCTTTGGCTTTCCCATTACCTCTTCTGCCAGTGATGCAAAATCTGCTGGCTCATCGGTTAATAGGTTATCGTAATTTGCTTTAGACCAAACCTCAATTCGGTTGGAATAAGCAAATAAGATTAAGTCTTTATCTATAGCGGCATATTCGGTTAAAGCTTTTGGCAATAACAATCTATTGGTGCCGTCTAACATTAATTCTGATGCTCCTCTAAAAAAGTACCTCGCAAAATCTCTGTTTTTCTTATTGTATAAGTTGAGCTTATTTACTTCTGCGCTGATGGTTTGCCATTCGTTTAATGGGTATAAAACCAAACATTTCTCGAAACCTCGATTAATCACAAAGCGACCTTCAGCTGCTGGCGACAGTTGCTTCTTTAGACCAGCCGGAAGCATGATTCTTCCTTTGGGGTCTACTTTGCATTCAAATTCTCCTAAAAACTGACTCATATGGTGATTTTATCGCTGATTGATGTAGTAAAATTAAATATTCTTACCACTTTTTACCACATCTTACCACTAAAAAGTTTTCAACATGCCTATAGCGATAGTAAAAACGAATAAATGCCCAAAAACATAAAAAATAGAGCTAAGCGCGTTGGCGGAAAGAAATTGATCGAACGGGAGGAAAAAATGACCTTCTGTGGAAGTAAATTAACCGATTAGCTAATATAAAATTTGACCGAATGGCGGAAAAAAATGATCGAATCGCGAAAAAAAAAGAGAAAAAAAATGCGATGAAAAAGCTTCCATCGCATTTAAAAAAATCAATAAAATTTTATTTTTTATAGGCTTTATTTAAACCTTTCAACACATCTTGCGTAATATCTAAACTATCATTTGCAAATAAAATACCAGTTCCTTTTGCATAGTTCATCACGATTTTATATTTTTTATCTTTACTAAATTCTTTAAGGTAAGCGGCTACTTTATCAAATAATGCTTCGTTAAATTTAGCTTGTTCTTCTTGTAAATTTGCACTTGCATTTTCGCTGTATTGTTTAAAAGCTTCTTGCTTTTTCATCAAAGATTCTTCGACACTGACACGCTGCTCTGTGCTCATGCCTGCGGCACTTTGCTGATAGGCGCCAATTTCTTTTTCTAATACACCACGCTTAGCCATAATAACATTTTCTACCTGTTTTGTTTTGGCTTCAAAATCTTTTTTTGCATCAATAAAGTAATCGTAATTATTCAATAAAGAATCACCATTTACATATACTGTTGTTGCTGTATTTGTCGAACTTAATGCAGGTGACGTGTTTTGATTAGCTTGATCTTGCCATCTTAAAATATATAAAACAACAACTGCAATAAATAAAACAATGTTTAAGTAAATTGATAAATTTTTCATTTTGTATTTATTAATAAAAATTAAAGATTAATGTTGGTGACCATGTTCTCCATGCACATGTCCATGATCCATTTCTTCTGCTGTTGCTTCTCTTACATCATGAATCAAACCATCAAAAAACAAATCACGACCCGCTAATGGGTGGTTAAAATCCATTTTAATAGTTGCTTCGCCAACCTCTAACACCAAGCCTTGCATTTTATTGCCTTCGTTATCTGTCATTGGAATAAAATGACCAGATACAATCATTTCGTCGTCAAATTTACCATCTACTACAAAAATATCTTTAGGTAAATCTACAATAGCCGTTTCGTCAATTTCGCCATAACCAGATTCTTCTTTGCTCAATTTAAAGCTAAATGCTTCTCCTATAGCAAGGTTGTCTATTGACTCCTCAAATTTAGGTGGCAAACCACCCATTCCATGTAAGTAAACAAACAGGGTTTCTGGTGTTACTTTTTCTACCATTAGCATCTCTGTGCCATCTTCAATTTTTAATTCATAGGTCAAAGACACTACTTTGTTTGCTGATACTTTCATTTATACTTTTTTTTAAAAATTTAGAAACAGGAAAAACCCTTTCAAATAGGGCATTTTAAAGGATTTTTAACGATAAATCAAAACATCAAAATTTCCAGCGTCAAAGGTAATTAAATACTTCACAAAATGTTGAAAAAAAGTTCGATTTATCGACAAAAATCATTCCCATTTGCGGGCAAAAAAAAGTATCTTTGAAACCATTGAAATAATGAAATTATGAGCGTAGAAAAAGAAGACAGATCAAATTATTCAGCAGATAATATTCAGGTATTAGAAGGCCTAGAAGCCGTTCGAAAAAGACCTGCCATGTATATTGGTGATATTGGCATTAAAGGCCTTCATCATCTTGTTTATGAAGTAGTAGACAACTCCATTGACGAAGCACTTGCAGGACATTGTTCAGATATTCAAGTAGCCATTCTAAAAGACAATTCTATTCGTGTAATTGACAATGGCCGTGGTATTCCTACAGACATGCACCAAAAAGAGAAAAGATCTGCTTTAGAAGTGGTTATGACTGTACTACATGCCGGTGGTAAATTCGATAAAGACACTTACAAAGTTTCTGGTGGTTTACATGGTGTGGGTGTAAGTTGCGTAAATGCCTTATCCATTGCCTTAAAAGCAGAAGTTCACAGAGATGGTAAACTCTTTGTACAAGAATATTCGCAAGGAAAACCATTATACCCAGTAAAAGAAGTGGGCGCCTCTAATTTAAGAGGAACCACCATTACCTTTAAACCAGATGCAGAGATTTTCAATATCTCTACAGAATATAAATTTGATACCCTTGCGGCTCGTTTAAGAGAATTATCCTATTTAAATAAAGGCATCAAGCTGTCACTTACAGACGAAAGAGAAACAAACGAAGACGGAACATTCCCTGTAGAACACTTTCACTCTGAAGGCGGTCTAAAAGAGTTTGTGAAGTACCTAGACGGCACAAGAGAACCCATCATTCCAGAGCCGATCTATTTAGATGGCACAAAGGCTGGCATTCCGGTAGAATTAGCAATGCAATACAATAGCACCTATACCGAAAATGTACATTCTTATGTAAACAACATTAACACCATAGAAGGTGGAACCCATGTTGCCGGTTTTAGAAGAGGTTTAACCAGAACTTTAAAAGCATATGCAGAAAAATCTGGCATGCTTAAAAATTTAAAAATGGAAATTAGTGGCGATGACTTTCGCGAAGGTTTAACTGCGGTTATTTCTGTAAAAGTTCAAGAACCACAATTCGAAGGTCAGACCAAAACTAAATTAGGAAATAATGAAGTAATTGGTGCAGTTGACCAAGCGGTTGGAGAAATTTTAAATAATTACTTAGAAGAAAATCCAAAAGAAGCAAGGTTAATTGTGCAGAAAGTTATTTTAGCTGCAACAGCTAGACACGCTGCCAGAAAAGCAAGAGAGCTTGTACAAAGAAAAAATGTATTAACCGGAACTGGTCTTCCTGGAAAATTATCTGACTGTTCGGAAAGCGATCCTGCCATTTGTGAATTATATTTAGTCGAGGGAGACTCCGCGGGTGGTACAGCTAAACAAGGCCGTAACCGTGCGTATCAGGCTATCTTACCTTTAAAAGGTAAAATCTTGAATGTAGAAAAAGCGATGGAATATAAAATCTACGAAAACGACGAGATCAAGAACATTTTCACTGCAATGGGTGTAAGTATAGGTACGGTAGATGATAACAAAGCTTTAAACGTAATCAAATTAAGATACCATAAAATCATCATCATGACGGATGCGGATATTGACGGTTCTCACATTACCACTTTGATTTTAACTTTCTTCTTCCGTTACATGAAAGAATTAATTGAAAGCGGATATATTTATATTGCTACTCCACCACTTTATTTAGTGAAAAAAGGCAAAGATCAAGAATATGCTTGGACCGAAGACCAACGCGATATAGCAGTGCAAAGATTAAAAGGTGCAGGTAAAGAAGAAAGCGTAAACATTCAGCGCTACAAAGGTTTGGGAGAAATGAACGCAGAACAATTATGGTCTACTACCATGAATCCGGAAACCAGAACTTTACGCCAAGTTACTATTGAAAATGCAGCAGAATGTGATCATACTTTCTCTATGCTAATGGGCGACGAAGTGGCACCAAGAAGAGCATTTATCGAAAAGAATGCAAAGTATGCACGCATCGATGTATAATTAAAATATTTTTAATCAAAAAAAAATCAGCTAATAAATTAGCTGATTTTTTTTTGATTAATTTTTAGCGAGATGAATTACACTAATTTCATTTCTACTAAAACTTGATTCATATTTCTTACGGCATCTGCACTTTTATTAAATGCAGCTTGTTCCGTTTCGTTTAATTTATAATCAATAATTTTTTCCCATCCGTTTTTACCAATCACTACTGGTACACCTAAACAAATATCTGATTGACCGTATTCTCCATCTAATGAAACGCAACAAGGGAATACTTTTTTCTCATCACGGATAATACTTTCAACCAATGCCGCTCCTGCTGCACCTGGCGCGTACCAAGCCGAAGTACCTAACAAACCAGTTAGGGTAGCACCACCAACCATGGTATCTGCTGCAATTTTTTCTAATTCCGATTCGCTTAATAAATTACTAATTGCTAAACCATTTAAGGTAGCTAAACGAGTTAATGGAATCATAGTTGTATCACCATGACCACCAACCACTACCCCATGTAAATCATTCGAAGAGCAATTTAATTCTTTACTTAAATAATACTTGAATCTTGCACTGTCTAAAATTCCACCCATTCCAATAATTCTATTCTTAGGAATGCCGCTCGATTTTAAAGCAAGATATGTCATGGTATCCATTGGATTAGAAATAACCACAATGATGGCATTTGGAGAATGCTTTAAAATATTTTCGGTAACGCCTTTTACAATTCCTGCATTGATGCCAATTAATTCTTCGCGCGTCATACCTGGTTTTCTAGGAATACCAGATGTAATAACCGCAACATCTGTTCCCGCAGTTTTTGCATAATCGTTGGTACAACCAATAATATTGGTATCGAAACCAAGCAATGCTGCTGTTTGCATCATATCCATGGCTTTACCTTCGGCAAATCCTTCTTTGATGTCTAATAAAACCAATTCTTTTGCTAATTCTTTACGAGCTATGTTGTCTGCACAGGTTGCCCCTACTGCTCCAGCTCCAACTACCGTTATTTTCATATGAAGATTTTTATTTGTTCAGAAATTCTGATGCGAATATAGATAAGATTCATAAGTTTATAAAACGAATTATTACTTTCGCATTATGATAAAAATTTTGGTAACCGGGAGTAACGGATTGTTGGGTCAAAAACTAAGTGACCAATTACGCCTCAACCCTGATATTCAATTAATTAATACATCTAAAGGCGAAGATAGATACCCTAATACTTCGGGCTATACTTATTTTCCAATGGATATTTGCAACCGATCGGCCATCTTAACTTTATTGGCCAATACCAAACCTGATATAGTCATTCATACCGCGGCAATGACTAATGTCGATACCTGCGAATCGGATCGAACGGGCTGTTGGGATTTGAATGTAAATGCAGTAGCTCATTTAATAGAGGCTAGCAAAATCAATCCATTTCATTTAGTGCATTTATCTACCGATTTTATTTATGATGGAGAAGATGGGCCCTACAACGAAACAGCTACTCCAAATCCATTGAGTTATTATGGCGAATCAAAACTAGCCGCAGAAAAACTCATTGAAAATTCGGGTATTTCTTATAGCATTATCAGAACCATCATTGTATATGGTGTAGCGTCTCAAATGAGTAGGAATAACATTGTGCTTTGGGCAAAATCTGTGTTAGAAAAAGGAGAAAATATTTCGATTGTAGATGATCAATTTAGAATGCCAACTTTAGCCGAAGACCTAGCATCCGCTTGTATTTCGGCTGGAATAAAAAAAGCGCAAGGCGCTTACAATGTTTCGGGCAAAGACTATATGAGCATATTCGAAATGGTAAATAGAATTGCAGATTACTATCAACTATCAAAAGAAAATATCAAAAGTATTTCTTCTAACACCTTAAATCAAGCAGCTAAAAGGCCGCCCAGAACTGGTTTTGTATTAGATAAAGCGATCAAAGAATTGGATTACAAACCACATACTTTTGAAGAAGGCTTAGCCCTTATTCAAAAACAATTAGACGAAAAAAATGTTTAACTAGAAAATAATATATATAAATTATGGCTCTAACAATTGGACAAGCAGCTCCTGCTTTTAAATTATTCAACTCAGAAAAAGAAGAAGTTGCATTAACTGATTTCTTAGGAAAAAAAGTAATCATTCACTTTTTCCCACAAGCATTTACAGGTGTGTGTACAACACAACTTTGCACCATGCGCGACAACTTAAATTACTATACCGACTTAAACGCAGTAGTATTAGGTATTTCGGTAGATTCTGTGTTTTCTTTAGGTAAATTCAAAGAAGAGCAAAATTACAATTTCAGTTTATTGTCAGACTTTAATAAAGAAGTGTCTAAGGCATACGATGCTATTTATGAAAGCTGGATTTTAAATATGAACGGTGTTTCAAAAAGAGCGGCATTTGTAATTGATTCAAACGGATTAGTACAATATGCAGAGGTTTTAGAAAGCGCTGGCGATTTGCCAAATTTCGAAGCCATTAAAGCTTGTGTTGCTCAAATAGCTTAAATTTTAGGCTTTTTTGATAAAAATTTCCTTGAAATTAGATTTGGTTGGTTATATTTGCAACCCGAAGGATAGGTTTAACCTACCGGAGGAAATGCATTTGTAGCTCAATTGGATAGAGCATCTCACTACGGATGAGAAGGTTTGGGGTTCGAATCCCTACAAGTGCACTTGAAAGCTCTTCTTCACAGAAGGGCTTTTTTTTTGCAATTATTAATTTTATGCTTGCTAAAATGCATTCCAAAGAAGATTTAGCTAAATTTAAAAAATGAAATTAAAAACGCACTTATTTTCTTGCTTATTAATCTTTATCAGTTTGCCAACTTTTGCTCAAAACTGGCAAATGATATGGGCGGAAGAATTTAACTATACTGGTTTACCCGATAGCTCTAAATGGACCAACGAAGTTGGATTGATTCGAAATAACGAGTTACAATATTATACCAAAAATAGAATCGAAAACAATTGGGTGTCTAATGGGCAGCTTCATATTATTGGTAAAAAAGAAAGCTATAAAGGTTCGAATTATACCTCTGCAAGTATCACAACAGACCAACAGTTTACTTGTACTTATGGTAAAATTGAAGCAAATATAAAAGTACCTATAGGACAAGGAATGTGGCCAGCCTTTTGGATGTTAGGGCAAAATATTTGGCAAATTGGTTGGCCAAAATGCGGAGAAATAGATATCATGGAACACATCAATTCAGATAGCGTTATACATGGAACTATGCACTGGGATAACAATGGTCATCAAAGCTTTGGAGGTACCAAAAAATGCGATGCTAGCCAATTTCATGTTTATGGAATTGAATGGGATAATACAATGATCAAATGGTTTGTAGATGGTGTAAAATTCAAAGAAGGTTATACCTACAATAACATCAACAATACAGAAGAATTTCATAAACCTTTTTACCTCATACTAAATTTAGCAATAGGCGGTAATTGGCCAGGTAGCCCAAATGCACAAACTAGTTTTCCAGACACCCTAATGGTAGATTATGTAAGGGTTTATCAAAAATCAACTATCATGAGCACCGACATTTATTCAACTAATAAATTAGCGATTTACCCAAATCCAATTGTCAATCATGCAATTGTTAAAGCTACAGCTGAATTTGAAAATGGAATTATTAGTATCACAGATATTAGTGGGAAAGAAGTGTATAGCTGTGCAGCTACCTACCCCGAAACACCTATCCAAATTGACTTTCTACCGAATGGATTATATCTAATTAATTTAAGTACCGAAAAATTTATTACCAGAAATAAATTTATTAAAGAATAAAAATGGAAAATAATACCTTTCAACCATCTGCAAAAATGTTATCAAAACTATTTGAATATGGTAAGCAAAAAAGTTTTAAAGAAGGTGATGTTATTTTAAATGAAAACGCCTATATCAAATCTGTTCCAATTGTTATTAGTGGTAGCATGCGCGTGATGCGAACCGACGATGATGGCAGAGAATTATTATTGTATTATATTAAATCTGGCGAAAGTTGTATTATGTCTTTTTTAGGTGGCTTACACGATGACACTAGTAAGGTAAAAGCCATTGCCGAAGAAGCCGCCGAAGTATTATTTGTTCCGGTAGATAAGGTTAGAGAAATGATCAAAGAATTTCCGGAATGGACTGAATATATTTTCAGATTATACCATAAAAAATTCGAAGAATTATTAGCGGTAATAAATGATGTTGCTTTTAAAAAAATGGACGAAAGATTGCTCGATTTTCTAAAAAAGAAATGCGAATTAAGTGATAAAAAAACCATTCATATTACTCATGAACAAATTGCCCAAGAACTAGGCTCCGCTAGGGTAGTCATCTCCAGGCTTTTAAAACACATGGAAGATATAAAACTAATCGAATTGGGCAGAAATAATATTACCCTTCTGTAACAAATGTTGCAATATTCAGCTTAAAGCATATTTACCTTTGTATTAGCAAAGCGAATTATATGCATTTACTTAAAAAATATAAACTAGGCATTTTAGGCGCCGCATTTGGCGCACTATTAGGCTTTCTATATTATTATTTTGTGGGATGTAGTACTGGCACTTGCGCCATTACTTCGAGTCCAATTAATAGTACAGCATATGGTGCCTTAATGGGCGGCTTAGCTTTTACTTCTTTAAAAAACGAAAAATGACAAACGAAAAAATTATTATCGCAAATTTAAAATGTAGTGGTTGCGCTGCTACCATTAACAAAGAATTAAGTGGAATTGCAGGTGTAAGTGCAGTTAAGGTAGATGTTGATCACGATGCAATCGATATTACCTATGATCAAATAGAAAGAAAAGTAATCATCGATAAACTGCACAAACTCGGTTACCCCGAAGCAACCGAAAAAAATGGTCTATTAATGCAATTAAAAAGTTATGGCAGTTGCATTGTTGGAAGAATGAGTAATTAATTATGATCGATTTTATTAAAAAACTATTAGGATTTGGCCAAGCTGTTAATTACAAAGAATTAATAGAAAATGGTGCGGTAATTATTGATGTGAGAACCAAAGGCGAATTTGCCGGCGGACACATTAAAGGATCTTCCAATATTCCGGTAAATCAATTAGCTGCAAATTTAGGCAAATTCAAAAACAAAGAAAAAGCAATTATTACCTGTTGCGCATCTGGTGCTCGAAGTGGCGCTGCTAAAAGATTATTAATTTCAAATGGCTACGCTAATGTGCACAATGGCGGCTCATGGTATTCGCTAAGAAATAAAATTTAAATTCTATAAAATCTACCGTAAATTAACACCAATTATTAAAATCGCATAAATGAAAAAACTAAACATCGGTATTTTAGCACTATCGCTATTGTTTTTTATCAACTGTAGCAATGGCCAAAATACCAAAACAAATGTAGATGCCAATGCATTTAATGAGCTTGTAAAAGCTAGCAATCAATCACAATTAATAGATGTAAGAACACCAGAAGAATTTGCAAAAGGACATATAATTAATGCCCTTAACTTTGATTGGAATGGAAACGAATTCGACAAACAAGTAAGCAGTTTAAATAAAGAGGTAAGTGTATTTGTATATTGTTTAAGCGGCGGCAGAAGTGCTGCAGCAGCAGCGCAACTTCGATCAGCTGGGTTTAAAAATGTAATTGAGCTAAACGGCGGAATTATGAAATGGCGCGGTGCAAATCTGCCAGAAACCACCGAGGCTACGTTCCAAAATACCGGCATAAGTGTAGCAGATTTTCAACAACTCACCCAATCGGATAAAATTGTTTTAGTAGATTTTTATGCAGATTGGTGTGCACCTTGTAAGAAAATGAAACCTTACCTTTTAGAAATTGAGAAAGAAATGAGTGCTAATGTTATTTTGGTTAGAATCAACGCAGACGACAATCAATCCCTTTGTAAATCATTAAAAATAGATGCCCTTCCCGTTTTACAAGTTTACAAAGCTGGTCAATTAAAATGGAATCAAATGGGTTTTGTAGATAAGGAAACTGTTTTAAAACAATTAAAATAAATTATCCTCCGCATAAAAAAAGGCTTCGATTGTTCGAAGCCTTTTTTTATGCTAAAGCTTTAAATAACATATCTTCTAAAAAATTGGCAACAAATTCAGATTTGTTTTTTGCTTGTACATCAGTTAACCTAGGCAAATAATCAATGAAGAACTGTTCATGATGGGAGGCCTCAATGATAGTACTGGTAAGTGATTTAGGGTATTTATATTTAGGATTGTATAATTCAATAATTGCAGCAATGCTAGCGCATAATTCTTTATAAGGCAGAAAAACTTCTGCTTTATTAATCTCTTTAACTTCTTTTACCAAATAAACTTTACTGCTTTCAGAAATTACAATTTGATTCAACCATTTTTTATTATACACTAAATCTCCAGCACTATCGGGTAGCTCATGTGTTAATAAATGAATAATTGCTTTTAATTGCTGCTTTGGCTCTTTGATATTTTTTAATTGATAATCAACTAAAAAAGACATATAAGACCAATACCAATTTAAAATATAGAGCAATAAACGGTGCTTGTTTTCGAAATAACGGTAAATAGTTGCTTCGGTTGTGCCCATTTCTGTGGCTAATTTTTTGAAAGTAAAATGTTCAAACCCTAGTGTATAGATTAAATCTATGGCACTTTTTACGATGGCTTTTCCAATTTCAGAGCTTTCTGGGTCTCTCAAATAAATATAATCATTTACCTTAAATCGTAGCTGGAAGTCCATAAAAGCCTAATTTTTCTTTAAATTTATCAAATATAACCAAAATAGTAACGATATCATTACACATATTTTTACAATTATTTACAATAGTAATACTATTATTTAATATAGTATTATTATATTTGTGAATAATATTTAAGCAACATGATCATCAATAGTGCAATTCCATTAAAATACTTGTTCAACAAAGTAAAGCTTGAGCTATTCTATGTGTTGATTATAGCTGTTATAGTATACTATATCACCCATATTTTCCAAAACAGTATTCCAGAAATGCCTTTAACTATTCCTGCATTTATTGGCACCTCCATTTCAATTTTAATTTCATTTAAACTCAATCAATCTTATGACCGCTGGTGGGAAGCAAGAAAAATTTGGGGAAGTATTGTGAACGACTCTCGCTCCTTAATACTACAGTTTAAACAGTATTTACCAGACAACGAAAACATCAACAAAATAGCTTACCGTCAAATTGCTTGGTGCTATGCATTAGGCGAGAGTTTAAGAGGTTTGGATTCTAAAGAAACTTTAAAAAAATATTTAAACGAAATTGAAATCGAAGAAATAAACAAACAAAGCAATAAACCTTTAGCCATTATTCAACATCACTATAAAGATTTAAAACAATTTAAAAATGGGGAAAAAATAAATCAATTTTCAGAAGTACAGTTAGATAATACATTGGTAAGACTAGTAGATGCAATGGGGAAAGCAGAGCGAATTAAAAGCACGGTATTCCCCGTTACCTACCGCATATTCTTACACCTGATGATTTATTTATTTACCATTACCCTTTCTATTTCACTTAAAAATATTGAAAGCATTTTTGAAATTCCATTATTACTGGTATTGTCTGCCGCATTCTTTTTATTAGAAAAATCGGCGACACACATGCAAGATCCATTTGAAAACAGACCTACAGACACGGCTGTTACCGCTATTGCAAGAACGATTGAAATCAATATTAAAAATATTATTGAAGATAAAAATATACCAGAAAAATTAAACGCAAACAAATTTTACCTAAACTAACATGAGAACACATTCAAAAGAAACACAATCAGAATTAAATCCAGACTTAGCTTTGGAAATTTTAAAAGAAGGCAACGATCGTTTTGTAAAAAATTTAAAAGCTAATAGAAATTTATTACAGCAAGTAAACGAAACCGCACAAGGACAATTTCCATTTGCTACCATTTTAAGTTGCATAGATTCTAGAACTTCTGCCGAATTAATTTTTGACCAAGGCTTAGGCGATGTTTTTAGTATTCGCATTGCAGGTAATATTTTAAACGAAGATATTTTAGGTAGTATGGAATTTGCGACCAAAGTAGTGGGTACAAAAATCATCATCGTGTTAGGCCATACCAAATGTGGGGCCATTGTAGGTGCATGTAACAATGTAGAATTAGGAAATTTAACGGCCTTACTGCACAAAGTAAAGCCCGCCATTGCACTCGAAAAAGATACAACTGAAAACAGAACGGGTAGCAATGTGCGTTTTGTAGACAATGTAACAACCAATAATGTCATTCATACCATCGAAAGAATTAGACGCGAAAGTCCAATTATTCTAGATTTAGAAAATACAGGAGCGATTAAAATTGTTGGTGCGATCTACAATGTAGATACAGGAAGCGTGAACTTTCTATAGATTCCTTTTTTTTCTTACCTTTGAAGGCTAAGATTAAAATTGAATTTATGCTAAATATTGTACTTTTTGGCCCTCCAGGTGCTGGCAAAGGCACACAATCTGAAAAATTAATTGCTAAATACGCACTTGTTCACCTTTCAACAGGCGATATTTTAAGAGCAGAAATCACAGCGGGCACCGCTTTGGGTTTAGAAGCCAAAAAGCTGATGGACCAAGGCATATTGGTTCCAGACGAGGTGGTGATTGGTATGATCAGCAATAAATTGGATGCCAATAAAGATACAAATGGTTTTATATTCGATGGATTTCCAAGAACAGTAGCACAAGCAACTGCTTTAGATACCTTGTTAGCAAGTAAAAATAGTGCTATTTCGATGATGATTTCTTTAGTCGTAGCCGACGAAGAATTAAAAAGCCGTTTACTTTTAAGAGGTAAAGATTCTGGCCGTGCAGACGATGCCAATCCTGCTATTATTGAAAAAAGAATTGAAGAGTACAACAGCAAAACAGCTGCTGTTGCTTCGTTCTACGAAACACAAAATAAATTGAAATCGATCAATGGGATTGGTTCTATTGCAGATATTTTCACCCAAATCTGTCTTACAATAGACAGTAATAAATAATATAAAATGGCAGGTTCCAATTTCGTTGACTACGTAAAAATTTGTTGTCGTACTGGGGCCGGAGGTGCTGGATCGTTCAGTTTACACCGTGACAAAAAAACGGCTAAAGGTGGACCAGATGGTGGTGATGGTGGTAGAGGCGGACATATTATATTACGAGGTAATACGCAATTTTGGACTTTACTTCATTTAAAATACCGCAAACATGTAATTGCCGAAAATGGCGCTTACGGCGAAGGTGATTGCCGAAGCGGTAAGCGTGGTAAAGATGAAATACTAGATGTGCCACTTGGTACGATTGCCAAAGATGCCGAAACAGGCGAAGTACATTTTGAAATTACCGAAGAAGGACAAGAAGTTATTTTAGTTCCAGGTGGTCGAGGTGGTTTAGGAAACTGGCATTTCAAAACCCCAACAAACCAAACTCCACGATATGCGCAACCTGGCGAACCAGGTCAAGAATCTTGGAAAATTTTAGAATTAAAATTATTAGCAGATGTTGGATTGGTTGGATTTCCTAATGCAGGTAAATCTACCTTACTTGCTGCGGTGAGTGCTGCCAAACCAGAAATTGCAGATTATCCATTTACTACCTTAGTACCTAATTTAGGAATTGTAGCGCACAGAGATAGTCGTTCTTTTGTGATGGCAGATATTCCTGGAATTATTGAAGGTGCTTCGCAAGGTAAAGGCTTAGGTATTCGTTTTTTAAGACACATCGAAAGAAACAGTGTTTTATTATTTTTAGTTCCAGCCGATAGCAAAGACATTCACGAAGAGTATAAAATATTGTTGAACGAATTAAAACAATACAATCCAGAATTATTAGACAAACCCCGCATGTTGGGTATTTCTAAAGCCGATTTATTAGACCAAGAACTCATAGACGAGATCAAGAAAGACCTTCCAAAAATTCCAGTACAATTCTTTTCATCCATTACGCAGCAAGGCATCACAGCCCTAAAAGATGAGTTATGGAAAACCATCAATAATTAAAAGGAATTTCTTTTTATTGTATTTTATACACTAATATTTATATTTGGTTAAAGGCTTATTAAAAAATAGCAACATGACCAATGTAATTTTGAGTGGTATTGGAAGTTATATTCCAACGCAAACTGTCCAAAATAAAGACTTTCTTCAGACCTCTTTTTATGAAGTAAATGGAGAAAAAATAACACTTGATAACGAAACTATTATTCGAAAATTTAATGCCATAACTGGTATTGAAGAACGAAGATATGCCGAGCCCAATCAAGTATCTTCCGACCTTGCTCTTATTGCTGCGCAACGTGCCATTGCCGATGCAGGATGTGATAAAGAAAGTATCGACACAATTATTTACGCACATAATTTTGGTGATGTTGCTTTTGAAAAAGTACAGTCCGATGTTTTACCCAGTTTAGCTTCGAGAGTGAAACATGCATTGGGTATTAAAAACAATAATTGCAATGCCTATGATTTATTAGCAGGCTGCCCTGGTTGGATACAAGGGGTAATTGTAGCAAGACAGGCATTACTCAGTGGCGATGCAAAAAGAGTTTTGGTGATTGGCGCCGAAACCCTATCTAGGGTTGTTGATCCGCACGATAGAGACCAAATGATTTATGCAGATGGTGCAGGTGCTGCAATGGTAGAAACCGAAGAATCCGAAACTAAACGCGGCATACTCAGTGTAGCTTCTCAAACATTTACCGAACAAGAAGCCTTCTATTTATATTACGGATGTTCTAATCAAAAAGATTTTTTACCAGAGAATAATTATATCAAAATGGATGGTCGAAAAATTTATGAATTTGCATTGACTAATGTTCCAAAAGCCATGCAGGTTTGTTTAGACAAAGCGCATATTTCGATTGATGAATTAGCGAAAGTTTTTTTGCATCAAGCGAACGAAAAAATGGACGAAGCCATTATCAATCGATTCTATAAACTATACGATAAAACCACGCCAGAAAATATTATGCCCATGAGTATACAATTACTTGGCAACAGTTCTGTCGCAACGGTTCCAACTTTATACGATATGGTTTTACAAGGCAAATTAGCGGGTCATGAAGTAAAGGCTGGCCAAAAGGTTTTGTTTGCATCGGTGGGTGCTGGCATGAATATCAACGCTTTTTCGTACCAATTATAAGCTTCTAAAACAGCTATTTAGCTCTAAAAAGGGGATAAAATTAATTTTTTAAAATTACTTAGTGTATTTATTACACTTATTACTTACATTAGTATATTATTTAATCAAGATTGAAAATATGAAAATAGGAATTAATGGTTTTGGTAGAATTGGCAGATTGGTTTTTAGAGCTGCTGTTCAACATCCTAACATTGAAATTGTTGGTATCAACGATTTATTAGATGCAGATTACATGGCTTATATGTTAAGATACGATTCTACCCATGGACAATTTAATGGCACCATTGAAGTAATAAATAATCAATTAATAGTGAACGGAAAAACCATTCGTGTAACTGCAGAAAAAGATCCTGTAAATTTAAAATGGGCTGAAATAGGCGCAGAATATGTGGTTGAGTCGACTGGATTATTTTTAGATCAAGAAAGTGCTGGAAAACATTTAGCGGCAGGTGCAAAAAAAGTAATTATTTCTGCTCCAGCAAAAGACGATACACCAACTTTTGTAATGGGTGTAAATGAAAAAACATATACCAACGAAATGCATATTGTTTCGAATGCATCTTGTACCACCAATTGCTTAGCGCCGCTTGCAAAAGTGATTAACGATGCCTTTGGAATTGAAGAAGGTTTAATGACTACCATACACGCCGTAACTGCTACACAGCGCACCGTTGATGGCCCTTCTCAAAAAGATTGGAGAGGCGGAAGAGGTGCTTTTCAAAACATTATCCCCTCTTCTACCGGTGCTGCAAAAGCAGTAGGATTAGTGATTCCCGAATTACAAGGAAAATTAACGGGCATGAGTTTTCGTGTTCCAGTGCCAGATGTTTCGGTTGTAGATTTAACTTGTAAATTAAAAAAAGGTACTAGTTACGAAGCCATCAAAGCAGAAATGAAACGTGCTTCGGAAAACGAATACAAAGGAATTATTGGTTATACCGAAGATGCAGTGGTATCAAACGATTTTAAAGGAGATGCACGCACTTGTATTTTTGATGCAGGCGCGGGTATTTCGTTAAACGATCATTTTGTAAAATTAGTTGCTTGGTACGATAACGAATGGGGCTACTCTAATAAAGTAGTGGAATTAATTCAATACATCGATCAACAAAAATAAATTGGCATTAGGAAAGTATGGCCGCAACACCTGGCAATACTTTTCCTTCCATATATTCTAACAATGCGCCGCCACCGGTTGATACATAGGACACTTGATCAGATAAATTAAATTTAGCAACCGCTGCTGCAGAATCTCCTCCCCCTATTAAAGAAAACGCACCCGCCTGTGTTGCTTTAACTACGGCTATTGCAACTGCTTTGGTGCCTGCTTCAAAATTACTCATTTCAAAAACACCCATCGGACCATTCCATAAAATTGTTTTTGATTGCGCTAATATTTCTTCCATCACATGAATACTTTTTTCGCCAATATCTAATCCCATCCAACCATCAGGAATGGCATTATTCATAGCCATCGAAATATTTGCATCGTTACTAAAAGCATCTGCAATAATAGAATCTATGGGTAAACATAAATTCACGCCTTTATCTTTTGCTTGTTGAATTAAAGAAAGTGCCAAAGGAATTTTATCTTCTTCTACTAAAGACGAACCGATATTTCCTCCTAATGCTTTGGCAAATGTATAGGCCATTCCTCCGCCAATAATTAAATGATCTACCCGGTCAATTAATTTTTCAATTAATAAAATTTTATCCGAAACTTTTGCACCACCCATAATGGCTGTGTAGGGCTTTACCGCTGCATTTAAAACTTTCTCGGCATTGGCTAGTTCGCTAGCCATTACATAACCAAACATTTTATGTGCTGGAAAAAATTGCGCAACAATGGTAGTAGATGCATGCGCTCTATGCGCGGTACCAAATGCATCATTCACATATACATCGCCTAATGCAGCTAATTTTTTAGCAAATGCTACATCACCTTTTTCTTCTTCTTTATAAAATCTTAAATTTTCTAATAATAAAATTTCGCCAGCTTGTAAATGCTGCGCTAATTGATTGGCATTTGCTCCAATACAATCATCTGCAAATTTTACAGTAGCTTGGGTAATTTCGGCTAAGTGATTTACTAAATGCACCAACGAATATTTTTGCGTAGGTCCTTCTTTTGGTCTACCTAAATGCGACATTAAAACAATCGATCCACCATCATTTAAAATTTTCTGAATGGTTGGAATGGCAGCACGCATGCGGGTATCATCGGTAATTTCAAAATCTGCATTAAGCGGAACATTAAAGTCTACCCGAATTAATGCACGCTTTTGATTAAAATTAAATTGATCGATTGTTGGAAATGACATAAATAAAAATTGAAAAAATAAAAAATTAGTCGATTAACCTGATGCGTTCTACAACATCTGCAATTCGACTCGAGTAAGCCCATTCGTTATCGTACCATCCTACTACTTTTACTAAACGGCCAACCACCGAAGTTAATTCGGAATCAAATACACAAGAATGTGTATTTTCTTGAATATCAATAGAAACAATAGGATCAGAAGTATATTGTAAGATTCCATTTAAAGTATTATGGGATGCATGTAAAAAAGCTTCGTTGATTTGTGCAACGGTAACTTGCTTTTTTAAGATGCAGGTAAAATCTGTTAAAGATCCATTTGGCACCGGAACCCTAATGCCGGCACCGCCTAACTTACCTGTTAAATGAGGGAAGATAGAAGTAATGGCTTTTGCTGCACCAGTGCTAGTAGGTATCATTGATACTGCGGCAGCTCTTGCCCTGCGTAAATCACGATGTGGTGCATCGTGTAAGTTTTGATCGCTGGTATAAGAATGTACTGTGGTAATATAACCGTCTTCAATTCCACCCAGCTCGTCTAATATTTTCACCATCGGCGCCACATTATTAGTGGTACAAGAAGCATTCGAAATTATTTTTGCAGTCCAGTCTATCTGCGCATCGTTCACGCCTAAAACGATAGTAGGAATATGCTTATCTGCTGCTGGTGCCGAAAGTATTACGCGCGCTGCTCCAGCTTGTAAATGTTTAGCCGCTAATTCGCTTGTTAAAAATTTACCCGTCGATTCTATCACAACATCTACTGCTAATTCCTTCCAAGGTAGATTTTCTGGCTCTTTAAAGGCAAAACAAGGTATCACAAGTTCGTTGATGCACAAATTATTGCCATCGGCCTTGATATCGGCTACTAAGCCCCGATGAATAGAGTCGTATTTTAATAAATGAGCCAAAGTTGCGGCATCTGCCAAATCGTTAATGGCAACCACATGAATATGTGGATTTGTCAACAATCTTCTTAAGGTAATGCGGCCAATGCGGCCAAAACCATTAATTGCAACCCTTATGGTATTTTTCATACTTCAAAAATACAAATAAAGAATGAGGAGGTAAAATAGTGGAACTGAGGCATTCGGCTTTTTTTTCAAATAAATTTTGTTTGACTGATTCAAAAGTCTATTTTTGCATTCCATTCTAACAAATGGCCCGTTCGTCTAGGGGTTAGGACAGGAGATTTTCATTCTTCAAACAGGGGTTCGATTCCCCTACGGGCTACCAAACAAAAGCTTCACCTTCGTGAGGCTTTTTTTGTTTTTAACACAAAAAAAAGGATAGCCGATTGCTCAACTTCCCGCTTCAAAACCCTCCAAATCCTTTTTATCTCGCCTTTGAGACCTAACATGATATTAATCATGTTAGTAGGTGATTTATATCATAAAATCACGATTGTTACAGATGTAGTTTTATACTCGATATGAGAATCCATTCTATGATGGTTAATATGTAAATAGAATGATGGACTATTAATTATTTAAAAAAATAACAAATTATGAGAAAATTATTCATGCTATTAGCGATGTGCCTAGTACTTGCTTCTTGTGGAGGAAGCAATAAACAAACTGAAGCCACAGAAAACGAATCAAACAACGAGTCAACAGAAAACAAAGAAGTTTCTGATTATGATCCAAAACGTGGGGAAGGTAAATTTTCAAATGTAGCATTGTCAGCAACATTAGACC
Organism: Sphingobacteriales bacterium; assembly: GCA_947505035.1. Taxonomy (GTDB): domain Bacteria; phylum Bacteroidota; class Bacteroidia; order Sphingobacteriales; family Sphingobacteriaceae; genus CAIKLP01. The sequence continues at coordinate 13,377 of CANNIS010000001.1, read as the reverse complement.
AAAACATGGCAACCGATGGTGAAGCAGTGTATGGTGTAAAATGTTCTTCATGCCATAAAACTACAGCCGAAAAGCTAGTTGGGCCAGGTTGGAATGGAGTAACTACTCGCAGGCAACCACAATGGATCATGAACTTTATTACAAACCCAGATCCAATGATCGATAAAGACCCAGAAGTACAAGCTCAATTAGAGATCTGTTTAGTGAGAATGCCGAATCAAGGATTAACAGATGATGAGGCAAGACACATACTAGAATTCATGAGAAAAATTGACGGAGTAAAATAATCTATAATTAAGAATATATGAAAACAAAATCGATCCTAACTATTGCACTTGCGATAAGTTCAATGGTTATATTAAACGCTTGTAAACCTAAAAATGCAAGCAATGCAGTATCGGGCGATGCTGCTGAGAAATCGTATGTAGCCCCAGGAAAATACGATACCTATTACAACTTTGTAAGTGGTGGGTTTAGTGGCCAGATGAGTGTATATGGCCTTCCTAGTGGTCGTTTACTCAGAGTTATTCCCGTATTTTCTGTTGATCCAGAAAAGAGTTGGGGTTATTCAGAAGAAACAAAACCAATGTTAAATACATCACATGGCATGGTGCCTTGGGACGATTTACATCATACAGAACTTTCTCAAACAAATGGAGAAATTGATGGTCGTTGGGTATTTGGAAATGCTAATAACACACCTCGAGTTGCTCGTATAGATTTAAAATCTTTTAGAACAGCTGAAATAATCGAGTTGCCAAATAGTGCAGGAAACCATTCTTCTCCATTCATAACTGAAAATACAGAATATGTTGTTGCAGGAACAAGATTCAGTGTACCAGGAGATAACTCAAATGGAGATGTTCCAATTAATTCTTATAAAGAAAATTTCAAAGGACATTTAAGCTTCATTGGTGTAGATAAAGTAACAGGTAAAATGAATTTATCATTTCAAATTCGTTGCCCTGGGGTAAACTTCGATCTAAGTCACGCGGGTAAAGGCAAATCACATGGATGGTTTTTCTTCTCTTGTTATAATACCGAGCAAGCAAATACTTTATTAGAAGTAAATGCATCTCAAAAAGACAAAGACTTTATCATGGCGGTAAATTGGAAAAAAGCAGAAGAATATATCAAAGCTGGTAAGGGTAAAACTGAATCGGTTAAGTATGCTCATAATACTTATAATGAATCAACACATACCGCCACTTCTGAAATTATAAATACCGTATTGGTTTTAGATGCTAAAGAATTAAAAGATATTTGTTACATGATTCCATGTCCTAAATCACCGCATGGTTGCGACGTAGATCCAACCGGTGAATTTATCGTAGGTAGTGGAAAGCTTGCAGCAATTATTCCAGTATTTAGCTTTGATAAAATCCAATCGGCCATCGCTAATAAATCTTTTGATGGAGCCTATGATGGAATTCCAGTAATTAAATATGAAGCGGCTTTATATGGAGAAGTTAAAAAACCAGGATTAGGTCCATTACATACTGAATTTGATGGAAAAGGAAATGCATATACTTCTTTCTTTGTTTCGTCGGAAGTGGTAAAATGGAATATAAAAGATTTAAAAGTATTAGATAGAGCATCTACTTTCTATTCTGTAGGTCACATTTGTATACCAGGTGGAGATAGTAAGAAACCATCGGCTAAATATTTAATTGCTTATAATAAAATTACAAAAGATCGTTACTTACCAACTGGACCAGAATTGGCTCAAAGTGCACAATTATTTGATATCTCGGGTGATAAGATGCAGTTAATATTAGACTTCCCAACAATTGGCGAACCACATTATGCACAAGCTGTACCAGCGGATTTGATCTCAAAAAATCAAACTAAGATTTTTAAAATTGATGATAACAAACATAAGTATGTAGCAAAGGGCGAAAAGGAATCTAAAGTTGTAAGGGATGGAAATAAAGTGCATGTATACATGACCTCCATTCGTTCCCATTTCTCACCAGATAATATTGAAGGAATTAAAATGGGTGATGAAGTATACTTCCATGTTACTAACCTTGAACAAGATTGGGATGTACCTCATGGTTTTGCAATTAAAGGAGCAAATAACGCAGAACTTTTAATTATGCCAGGAGAAACTTCAACGCTAAAATGGACGCCAGATAGAGTGGGAATGTTTCCAATGTACTGTACAGATTTTTGTAGCGCCTTACATCAAGAAATGCAAGGATACGTTAGAGTTTCACCAAAAAGAAGTTCAGTTCCATTAACTTATAGTTTAGGAAATACCACTTCCAATTCAAAAGTAAAATAACATTTTCCGAGGGAGTATTCAACATACTCCCTCTTTTTTATTTTCATTATCATGAAAAAAATTACTCAAATACTTTTAATACTTTCAGCAATATTTTTATTCGTTTCGATATTTGTTCCAATTTGGAGAATAGATTTAGATGCGCCACAATATCCTGAAGGCTTGCGTTTGCTTATCTACTCAAATAAATTAGCTGGTGCAGTTGATATTATTAATGGCTTAAATCATTACATAGGTATGAAAACCCTACACGAAAATGATTTTATTGAATTTACTGTTTTACCATATATTATTTTATTCTTTTCCATATTTTCAATTGTAATTGCCTTAACAAAAAGTAAAAAAATGTTACCTATCCTATTTTTTGCATTTGTAGCATTTGGAATTATCGCTATGGTTGATTTTTGGAGATGGGAATATGATTATGGACACAATCTAAATCCAGCAGCAGCAATCATAGTTCCTGGCATGGCCTATCAACCACCATTAATTGGATTTAAACAACTATTGAATTTTGGTGCCTACTCAATACCTGATATTGGAGGTGTTTTATTTATCTTATCTGGAATATTTATGCTAATTGGAATGTACTTAGAACGAAAAAGTAAAAAATTAAACACAGCTTTAAATCTTATCTTAATAAGCATTTGCTTTGGAGGAATAACTGGTTGTTCGAACGACGAACCAGTAAGTGTAAAATACAACTCAGACCCCTGTGATTTTTGTAGAATGACAATTGTTGATCCAAGATTTTCTTGTGAACTAAAAACAAATCATGGGAAAGCATACAAATTTGATGACATTGACTGCATGACTTCTTTCGTGAAAGAGCAAAAAACGGAGACGTTTAAAATAAAAACATACTTTGCCTCGAACTACTTAAATAATAACGCACTAATAAACATAGAAAATTTGATTTTCATCCAAGGTAATGGTATTGCTAGTCCTATGGGAGGTGGAATTGCGGCATTCAGTAATTTAGATTCTGCGATAGTTTATAAAAATTATTTCGCTGCAAAAGATATCACTTGGGAAGAATTACTTTCAAAAAAATGATGCGCATTCCAGTATTTATAATTTTATTGCTAATAATATGCTTGCCTATCTGTGCTAAAAATATACATGTAGGGGCTAAATACTCCCATCAAAAAATAAAAAAAGCCTTGTCTGAGGCCCATGATGAAGACACCATTGTTATTCATGAGGGAACATATAAAGAAGGAAATATCATTATTCAAAAAAAAATTACGCTACTAGGAATAAACAAGCCAGTGCTTGATGGACAAAATAAATACGAAATTCTAAGTATAAAATCTAGTGGTGTAATAGTTCAAGGCTTAATCATTCAGAATTCAGGATTTTCAACTCTTGATGATCCAGGTGCTATAAAAATTTATAACTGCGATAATGTGATTATCAAGAACAACGAACTTCGCGATAATTTTTTTGGAATATACTTACAACAAGCAAATCATTGTAAAATCGAGAATAATCGAATACATGCTAAGGGCGTTGAAGAACAACAAATAGGAAATGGCATACATTGTTGGAAAAGTGATAGTATTGTTATTGTAGGCAATAAAATTAATGGGCATAGAGATGGCATATATTTCGAATTTGTAACAAATTCTATTATTTGGAGAAATATTTCCTTTGCAAACATCCGTTACGGACTTCATTTTATGTTTTCTAATGATGATGCTTATATCTCTAATGTGTTTAAAAATAATGGTGCTGGAGTATCTGTAATGTTTACCCACCGTGTAAAAATGTTTAATAATTATTTTCTTTATAATTGGGGTGATGCAGCTTATGGTCTGTTGTTAAAAGAAATTTCGGATAGCTACATTCTTCACAATAGATTTATCAACAATACTTCTGGCATTTACATGGAAGGGACTAATAGAATATTAGTGGAGCATAATACATTTAACGAAAACGGTTGGGGAATGAAAATTCAAGCCAGTTGCATGGATAATGTTATTCGAGAGAATAATTTCTTAGGCAACACTTTTGACATCAGTACAAATGGGAGTTTAGTGCTTAACACCTTTAATGAAAATTATTGGGATAAATATGAAGGGTATGATTTAAACAAAGATAAATTTGGAGATGTCCCCTATCGGCCATTAAGTTTATTCTCGGTTATGGTAGAATCTAATTCATCTCTAATGTTATTATTTAGAAGTTTTATGGTCAATTTATTAGACAAATCAGAAAAAATAATACCTAGCTTAACTCCAGAAAATTTTATTGATAATAAACCAAGAATGCATTCAGTAGTAATATGATTGAGCTAATAGAAGTAAGAAAAAAATACAATAGATTAGAAGTTCTAAAAGGCATTTCAACTAAATTTAATCAGTCGGAATGCATTGCTTTAATCGGTCCGAATGGTTGTGGGAAAACAACACTTATAAAAAGCATCCTTGGTATGGTTCTGCCAGATTCGGGAGAAATCACATTTAATAATAAATCTATTTTCAACGAAACTGATTACCGAAATTATATAGGATATATGCCGCAAATAGGCAAGTATCCTGAAAATATGAGTATTGGTCAAATAGTTGAAATGATGAAAGAACTTAGAGGCGGTCATCTATCATTTGATGAAGATCTTTACAAAGCATATAAATTAGAACAAATTTTAAATAAAAGAATGCGAACACTTTCTGGAGGTACAACCCAAAAAGTAAGTGCCGCATTAGCCTTTATGTTCAACCCTCTTGTATATATATTAGATGAACCGACAGCAGGTTTAGATCCGATTTCAGCTGAAATCCTGAAAGACAAAATGCTATTAGAAAAATCTAATGGAAAATTAATTTTAATAACATCTCACCTATTGAGTGATCTTGATGAACTCGTTTCGGAAATTGTATTTATGCAAGAAGGTGAATTACTAATACACCAAACAGTCGATGAACTGAAAACTAAAACTGGAGAGGAAAAATTGTCTAAAGCTATTTCAACTATTCTTAAAGCACAACTCAAATGAATAGAATTATTAAATTTGTAATACTAGATATATTAAGAAATAAAATAATTTTATTCTATACCATTTTGTTAGCTATGCTATCATTTAGCATGTTTAGTTTAGAAGATAACGAATCGAAAGGGCTGTTAAGTTTGTTAAATTTAATACTACTCAATGTACCGTTAGTAGCAATCATATTCTCCACTATATACATTTATAATAGCTCAGAATTTATAGAGCTTTTAATTAGTCAGCCTATAAAAAGAAATAAAATATGGATTAGCTTATACTTAGGGCTTAATACATCACTTATTATTTCATTTATAATTGGTGCTGGAATTCCAATATTACTTTACAGCCCTAATTTGATAGGTATTATACTAATTTTTATAGGTTGTATTATATCGGTAATATTTACATCCTTAGCATTCTTATGTTCTATAATTTCTAGAGATAAAGCTAAAGGGATTGGAATGTCGATTTTAATTTGGCTTTTTTTCTCTTTGTTATTTGATGGTCTAATTATGTTTTTATTATTCCAACTAGCAGATTATCCAATGGAAAATTGGATTGCCCTAATAGCCGCATTAAATCCTATAGATTTATCAAGAATAGTTATACTGCTACAACTAGACTTATCAGCTATGCTTGGATTTACTGGGGCTGTATTCAAACAAACATTTGGCACTGGTTGGGGAATACTCTTTTCCTCCACACTTTTAATTTTATGGATGATTATCCCTTTTATGATTTCACTAAGAAAATTCAACAAGAAAGATCATTAAATTTAACAAGAATTGAGCGTAATACTATATCATTGCGAACGTGATAAAGTTTAGCTTATATAAAAAAAGCATAGCGTTAATATGCCATGCTTTTTTTATTTTACAATAAATTTTATTTTCAATAAATTTATTGCCCTGGGATTAACACTTGGTCAATAACATAAATAATACCATTAGAAGCCAATACTGTACCTAAGATTTTTGCTTTACCATTCACAAAATAATCTTCTCCTTTTTTAGTAACTATTACATTACCACCATTTACTTGCCCAATAGATTGTCCATCTTGTAAATTTTCTAATTTGTAAACTCCAACAGATACGTGGTATTGTAAAATATCAATTAGCGCATCTTTCTTTTCTGGGGTTAATAGCGATTCAACAGTTCCTGCTGGCAATGCATCGAACGCAGCATTTGTTGGAGCAAATACAGTAAATGGACCCGCATTGCTTAACGCATCTACTAATTCACCCGCTTTAACTGCTGCAACTAGCGTTGTATGATCTTTACTCCCAATTGCAACTTGTACTACATTTGGATTAGAAACATCATCCTGTACACCTGATTGACCAGTTTGCGCAGGAGTTTCAGTAGCACTTGTATTGCTCGTATTTTCAGATGTACTATTGCCACCACATGCGGTACATAATACAATTCCTGAAATGATAATAGATTTAAGTATTGTTTCCATAATGTTTAATTATTTAATTGTTTAATTAAAATTACTACTTGAAACAATAGTATTTTATGACTTTAATCATAAAGTTTGGATATGCCTAAAAATAGAGATTACGCTTAATACAATGAAAATACTAATGAAAAATAGATAATACTGGATGTTTAGAATGCTTATCGTAAACATGCCTGCAAAGCCCTGAATGCCTAACAAAATCTCATTGATGATGATGATAATTAGAAAATAATAAATGTACTTGGAGATTGATTTGAGCAGAACATATCTAAATAAATAGTGAAGTATGAACATGGAAATGATTACTAATAAAACCAAGTGCAAATAAGCAATAACAATTGACCTTAAGCTATAGGCTATATGGCTAATAAATGGAACGGTTGAAACCAATTGCAAGATTAATTTGAGTGTAAACGAAAATAAAATTACCCAAACAATTCTTGAAAAATACTTATCGGTTGATAATACAAACTTCTTTTTATGTGTTGAAATTTGAAGCAATAAATAGACCCATGTTAGTAGCTGCAATAAAGATGATAAGACTACTATTATATATAGTGATAAAGGGATTTTAAACCATAAAATTGATAAAAAATAACTGGGGAAAGTTGATAAGAAAAATACCCAGAAAATTGTCATCGAATTTTTTATTTGCATATTTTTTAATAACTGATAGCACATCAAACCAAAACAAGAAAAGATAAACCAGCCATTGTATTGAAAATGCAAATAAAAATAAACACTTGCTAGATGAACATCTTGTTGGTACGATTTGCTTATCATTAAATAAGCTATATAAAATGTTCCGAAATTTGAAATGAAATTAAAAAACAATGCCGCATAAAACCAGTGCTTCACAAAAGCTTGTTCTTTAAAATTTAAAGTGTCTTTTATAAAAAAAAAGCTGAACAGCACAGCGGTTAAAACAATAAGGAAAGAAAATGTATTTGATGAAACATGATACCCATATAATATAAAAGATATCATCATTCCAATAGAAAAAACCGTATTTGCAATTAGTATTAAATTGTATTTTTTCCAATTTAACTGAATATGTTGATCTAGAAAATAAATCAACATAAGATATAATGCTTGGCTAATCCAGGCGGCAAAAGCAAAATGTGAATGTGCGTGTTGTAAATGTTTTTGCTCAAGATATGGGAAAGAAAAAGCAATTTTGTATCGCATCAAAAAACCTAACAATGCAACAATTAATAAGTTAGTGATTAATACTAAAATCCATTTTTTATAATTCATATTATTAATACCCCTGGTGATTTCTAATAATCAAATTTGCTCGATAGGACTTATCTATAAATAAAGGTATTGTGAGATTGTAATGATTAGTTGAAATGGAATTGCTATGCATCTTTCCATTTTGCCTTTTTTATATAAATCAAATTAATTCTATAAAACGAATAAAGCATAAATGTACTTAAATACTTTAATTAATTGGGTCAATATTAAAGAAAATTACGGACCAAGACGAGTTATGGAGCATTATTAATTATACACGTTCATTAGCTAAATGATTTTTTTTGTACGCATAAAAAATATGCTTACTTTTCCGTATGGAAAAAACAATTACTATTGGAACACCACTTAGCAACACCGCCAAAAAAGCGATGTTGTTGGGTTCGGGCGAATTAGGCAAAGAAGTAGCGATCGAATTTCAACGATTAGGCGTAGAAGTAATTGCGGTAGACCGCTACGCAAACGCTCCTGCAATGCAAGTTGCACATCGTTCTTATGTAGTTTCGATGTTAGATGGTGATGCATTAGCCACTATTATTCGCGCAGAAAAACCTGATTATATTGTGCCCGAAGTAGAAGCCATCGCAACCGACACTTTAATTGCATTAGAGGCCGAAGGATTTACGGTTATTCCAACAGCAAAGGCCACTTGGTTAACCATGAATAGAGAAGGCATTCGATCGCTTGCTGCAAAAGAACTTCAAGTAAAAACCTCTCCATTTGAATTTGCAGGTACCTACGAAGAATTTGAAATCGCTGTTGCTAAGATTGGTATACCTTGTGTTATTAAGCCAATCATGAGTTCCTCTGGAAAAGGACAAAGTGTAATAAAAAAACAAGAGGATATTTTGACTGCTTGGGAATATGCACAACAAGGTGGAAGGTCTGGAAAAGGACGCGTAATTATTGAAGGCTTTGTCGATTTTGATTATGAAATCACTTTACTCACTATCAAACATCAAGCTGGCATTTCTTTTTGTGCACCCATAGGACACCGTCAAGAACATGGTGATTACCAAGAGTCCTGGCAACCACACCCCATGTCGGAAAATGCTTTAAAGGCAGCGCAAGACATTGCTAGCAAAGTGGTAAACGCATTAGGAGGTAAAGGTTTATTTGGCGTAGAATTTTTTGTCAAAGGAGATGAAGTTTATTTTTCAGAATTATCACCACGACCACATGACACTGGAATGGTGACCATGATTTCGCAAGACCTTTCGGAATTTGCTTTACATGTGCGTGCCATTTTAGATTTACCCATTCCGAATATTGTGCAACATGGACCATCTGCCTCCAGTGTAATTTTAGTAAAAGGAAATTCCAATAAGGTCAGTTTTTCGGGCATAGAAAAAGCGCTAGAAAATCCAAACACACAAATTAGACTATTTGGTAAACCAAATGTAGACGGCGAAAGAAGAATGGGTGTTTGCTTAGCCAGAGCAGAAAGCATCGAATCTGCAAGAAATAGTGCAAATTCTGCTGCTGCAAATATAAAATCTACTTTATAAACAGCTATTAAAAAATATTACTTACCTTGTCTTATATAAACAACAAAAATCATGGCAAAAGAAAAATCACCAACCAAAGAAGCAAAAAAAGAACCTGCTAAATCTTTAAAAGAAAAACGTGCAGATAAAAAAGCAAAAAGAGATAGCAAAAAATAATTCGAAAAAGGACTTTATTCAACAATAAGGTCCTTTTTTTGAGCATTTATAGGTGTTTCAAGACAAATCTACGATTTTTTTAATCTATTTTAAGTATAAATAATTGATTATCAATACATTAAACATATTTTTAAATATATACAAAATCATATTTTTTTATTAAATTAGAGAACACAAAAATCATTGTTATGAAAAGATTACTATCTCTCATCTTGATTGTATGCCTTAGCTTTGTTGTAAACAAAGGCTTTGCTCAATTTCAATCAAAACCACTTGGCAGTTCAAGTCCTGCAACAAAACAAGTAACAAAGCCAGTAACCACTACTACAACTGTTGCAGCTGTCCCAGCGACAGCAACTACGACAGCAGCAGCAGGGAAATCTGTTCAAAAACTTCCTTCCCCCTATTTATTGAAAAAAGATTTTGAAGATAGAATTGCAGGTGTAGAAGGCGCAGCTAATTCAGCAAAAAAAGCTACAAATAGTTTAAGGTCTGAAATAGATGGAAAATTTGAAGCTATTCAAGAATTAAATAATAAAATGACTAGCGTAGAAGAAATTTTAAGCTCTGCTAATTTTAAAATTGCGACTACCAATGATTCTTTAAAAATGACTCAAACTTCTATTGAAGAATTTAGAGTAGAGACAGAAGCAAAATTAAAGAAACTCGAAATTGCAGATGAGCAATTCACTTATGCCTATGCTGGCATAGGATTAGCGCTTGTATTAGCAATTGTAATTTTTGTGGTAATGAATAACAAAATCAACACAATGAATGCTATTATAGCCGCACAGGAAGAAGTATTAAACAAAAAAATTCATGATGAAATGCATCACGCACAAACTAAATTGAGTAGAGATATTAGTCATGCAAAATCAGATATGAGTCAAAAAATTGATGCTGAAAAAATAGCTGTTGCAGAACAAATTCAAAGTATACTTGATCAAATTAACAAAGCATAATTTTTTATAAAATCATAATTTAAAAAAAGTCATTGATTTAATCAATGGCTTTTTTCGTTTAGATCTGCATGAAATGGGCCTTTCTGCTATTATAATTAAAAAAATATCCCTATTTTGTGCGAGCATATATAATCATATAAAACATACCCTTAACCGCTATGGCATTACAAGAAGAATTTGAATCACAAGGTATTTGGCTTTTTAGATACAGAGGCAGCCTTCCTATTATTATATTAATTATAGCGATTTACTTTTATATTCAATCGCAATTAAACCCAACTTTAAACTGTTTTCAATCAGCAGAAGCAATAAGTTACTTTGAATATTTCTGCTTAGCCATTAGCTTATTAGGCTTATATATTCGAAGCTATACCGTTGGGCATACACCAAACAATACTTCGGGAAGAAATGTAACGGAGCAAGTTGCAGACACCGTAAATACTACCGGTATTTATTCTACTCTTCGTCATCCTTTATATTTAGGAAATTTCTTTATGTGGTTAGGGCCCGCTTTATTAACACAAAATTGGTGGTTCAATATTGCTTTTGGATTTTTCTACTGGGTATATTACGAACGCATTATGTTTGCAGAAGAACAATTTTTAAGAAAAAAATTCGGTACCCAATATACCGACTGGGCAGCTAAAACACCTGCATTTATTCCAAGTTTTGCCAAATTTGTAAAACCAAATTTACCTTTCAGTTGGAAAAAAGTAATCAAAAAAGAGAAGAACGGTTTAGCAGCTACTTTTTTAATTTTCGCTTTATTTAATATCGCTGGAAATTACGTGCAACATAAAACAACCTACAATGGGTTCTTCATTACAGCTGCAGCTTTATCATCTTTATTATACATTATTTTAAAATACATTAAAAGCAATACTAATATCTTAAACGAGGAAGGAAGGTAATGCTTATAAGCGCTATTTTTTTATCTAAACTCTTCGTTGAGTGCCTCGAGCGCTTGTGATCCTGGACACAACTGCGATTCATCCATTGTATTTAATGGCGTATCGGAGGTTTGTATCATGGCATGCAAATCTGTGGTTTCGGGTTCAATAAAAATTAAGCCTGTTAAAATTTCTCCATCTAATTTTGCTTGTTGCATGGCGGTCATGGCAGACATTCTATCTTCGGGATTCCAATTAGTTGCTAATTTATTTAATTGTAAAGAGGAGCCATCGTGTAATTCGATACTTTTGGTAGAACCCGCTTCGTATGCTACACTAATTTCTTCTTGCAAAGGAATAAAGTCTACTGTTGAAGTTGCGTCGAGGTGTTCTCTTACATAATCGTATGCTTTAGTCGAGCCCGGATTATTATTAAAAGTGACACAGGGCGAAATGACATTGATAAGTGCAAAACCAGGATGCTTGATGGCCGCTTTAATTAATGGAATCAATTGTGCTTTATCGCCAGAAAAACTTTGTGCTACAAATGAAGCACCTAGTTCTAACGCTAAGCTTGGCAAATCAATGGCATTAAATAAATTAACTGATCCAGCTTTACTTTTAGAACCTTCGTCTGCAGTGGCCGAATCTTGTCCTTTGGTTAATCCATAACATCCATTGTTCATGACAACATAAACCATGTTTAAATTTCTTCTCACCACATGCACAAATTGTCCCATACCAATAGACGCGGTATCGCCATCGCCCGAAACACCAAAATAAATTAAATCTTTATTGGCTAAACTGGCACCGGTGGCAACCGAAGGCATTCTACCATGCACAGAATTAAAACCATGCGATTGACTCAAAAAATAAGCAGGCGTTTTAGAAGAACATCCAATACCCGAAAGTTTGGCAATACGATGTGGCTCTAATGCTAATTCGTAACAAGATTGTACAATAGCCGCACTGATTGAATCGTGGCCACAACCCGCACAAAGTGTAGAGAGGGAACCTTCGTAAACTGTTTTGGTATAACCTAAATCATTTTTAGGCAAAGAAGGATGACGAAATTTTGGTTTTATATAAGTCATAATATAATAGGCTAATCTTATAATGATAAATTGTGAAATTGGGTAACGATCATGTCTGCTGTAATTGGCATACCATCGTAATTTAAAATCGATTTAATTTTTGATGGATTACAATTCAACTCATTGATCAATAAACTTCTCATTTGCGCATCTCTATTTTGCTCAATAACTACAATGGTTTGGTGCGAATCAATAAATTGAACAACTTGATTATTAAATGGAAAAGCTCTTAAACGCATAGCATCTATTGTGATATTATTTTCGGCTAACATATCCATCGATTCTTCGGCTGCAAATAAAGTAGTACCAAAAAATATAAATCCAATTATTGATTTATTTTTTTCTTGATACATAATTGGTGTAGGCACTAATGTTTTTGCTGTTTCCCATTTCAATTGTAAGCGTTCCATATTTTGAATGTAAGCACCACTGTCTTCGGTATATACAGCGTATTCATCTCTAGAAGTTCCACGCGTAAAAAACGAACCTTTGGTTGGATGCGTACCTGGATAGGTTCGATAAGTTATGCCATCATTATCAACATCTAAATACCTTCCGAAGCGACCCATTTTTTCTAATTCTTCGGCATTCAATACTTTACCTCTGTTATATTTTCTAGTATCTTCCCAAACAAATGGTTCCGAAACATGATCATTCATTCCCAAATCTAAATCGGTCAGCATGATAATTGGCGTTTGCAAATGCTCTGCTAAATCAAGCGAATCGGCAGTAAGATCGAAACATTCTTTGGGTGTACTTGGAATGACCAGCAC